>NZ_JACAEU010000021.1:0-20009 GCF_013388695.1 Fischerella sp. | reverse complement strand
TATTGCGACTCAAACCGAGCAGTTCCTCGACCCATGCTTGACACTCATGCCAAGCAACTATCCAATTTTGACCATATAAACCTATCCAGAAATTACTGTGACGTTTTTGAGTTCTATTTTTTTCTTGTCGGCGACAAATATAAGTGCATAACAATATATCTTAAGTCTATTCCTGTTGGTCAGTTTGTGAATTTTAACAAAGGCAGAGTTTCCTAACTACTAACCGTTAGTGTAAATTTTGCCAGTTACCAGAAAAAATTCCTTCGGTGGCGATCGCAATTCTCAGCAAGTCTTCTTTCAGCAGGGGAGGCCATTCAATCCCTGCTTTACGTCCTGCTGCAAACAGCATTTGAGTTTGGATGGTGAGCTGATATAAGGCATAAGCTAGTTCTCGCTCAATCGTAGTAGCTTCTTTGAGGCCTTCAAACACCACTTTCAACGCCAGCAATGTTGAAGTAATCTGGCCGGGAACTGGGGGTTTTCCCTGCTGCAAACGCCTTAGTAACGCGTCTGGGTTTTCTTCTGTTGTGATTGTTTGGTCTATCAGGAATTTACGAGCAGTTTCGTAATTCATATCATGTCCGTGTCACCACGTTAGTTTTAACTATGGGTATTTAAGCATTTACACTAAGGTATCGGCTAGAGGCATTTGCTTATGAAATTCAAAACACTTAACAGTTCTTAATCAGATCGGCAGCCTTTTCAGCAATCATTATTGTGGGAGCATTAGTATTACCACCTATAATAGTTGGCATAATTGATGCATCTACCACTCGCAGTCCTTGTACTCCATGTACTTGAAGTTGGGAGTTGACCACCGACATGTCATCGTTACCCATCTTGCAAGTGCCCACCGGGTGATATAAAGTTTCCACACTGTTGCGAATATAAACGCGAATTTCCTCATCATCTTGTACTTGCAAACCAGGAACAAATTCTTCACCCCGAAAGGTATCAAAAGCTTTCATTTGCACTAGCCGACGAGAAAGTTTTACACCTGCAACTAATACTTCCAAATCAGCTTCTTTTTCTAGATAATTTGGCTGAATAAGAGGTGCTTCTAAGGGATTATTAGAGCGTAAAGTAATGCTACCTTGACTTTGAGGATATAAAAGAGTTGGGCCAAAAGTAAAACCATGTCCATCAGGACGTGTGAAGCCGTGATTTAAAAAATAAACGGGAGCAAAATGGAATTGCAGGTCATGTATTTTTAACTCAGGTCTAGTTTTGACAAAGCCTCCCGCTTCTGCCACATTTGTGGTCAGAGGGCCATTTTTAAAAAGTAAGTATTTCAAAACGTTTTCAAATGTATCTGCATTTGCTAAAGATATAGGTTTAGTACATTTATAAGCAATCGGTAACGCAAGATGATCTTGTAAATTTTTGCCGACACCAGGCAAATCTACTACAACAGGAATATCCAAAGATTTTAATTGCTCAGCATCTCCAACTCCCGATAGCATTAACAATTGTGGTGAGTTAATAGTACCACCACATAAAATTACTTCTTTAGCGACTTTTATTTCATCAAATGAACCTTGATGAAGGTAGGTTATACCAAAAACTTGCGTGCCTGAAAAATTTATTTTAGTTACTTGTGCATTAGTTTTAACGGTCAAATTTTGTCGCTGCAATACTGGCTTTAAATAAGCAGTTGCTACACTGTGACGTTTACCGTTTTTCTGAGTTACTTGATAAAACCCTACTCCTTCTTGTTCCGCACCGTTAAAATCTTGATTGAACGGTAAACCTGCTTCTATTCCTGCTTCTACGAAGGCACGGGAAAGCGGGTTAATACAGCGCAGATTAGTGACGTTAAGAGGCCCACCCACACCGTGATAATCATTTTTTAGTATGTTCTGATTTTCAGCTTTAATAAAGTAGGGAAGTACCTCTTTTGCACTCCAACCTTGATTACCTAAATCGTGCCAATGGTCATAGTCGCGCCAGTTACCGCGAATGTATATCATGGCGTTAATCGAACTACTTCCACCTAAAACTTTGCCACGAGGCCAGTATAATTGACGGTTATTTAAGTAGGGCTGTTTTTCTGTGTAATAAGCCCAGTCATATTCTGTTTTAAATAACTTAGAGAAACCAGCAGGAATATGGATATCTTGTTTTTGATCTGGGTTTCCTGCCTCTAGCAGTAATACTGTAGTTTTTGGATCTTCTGTTAAGCGGTTAGCCAGAACACAACCTGCTGAACCTGCACCAATAATTACATAATCGTAAATCATAAAAAAACTTCTTTTTCAACCGAATATTATAGCTAATGGTGCTTAAACCTACGCGGTAGAGGTTTAGGCATTTCCAAGAAATAAATTAGACCTCTTGTGGGGTGGGCATCCTGCGCGCCCCTCAGATGGGACGGGTGGGGACACCCATCCCACAAGAAAATTTGGGATGTTTTTTATTTGGAAGTCCCTTAACTCTCGGAAAGGGTATCCCACAAGCTGCGATCGCCCCAAAATCGGCATTAACATCTTCCTCAAAATTATGAATTTGTAGAATCAGACCAAAGCTTCACTTGCTGCCTCAGTTCTGCCATATCTAAATAATCGTTGGCAAAAGCTTTCCGTAAAAGCGGATGAGGAATAAACTTATCATATTTTTGCATTTCTGGTGCTTCTGCATCACTTAATAAATCTTCTGATTTTATTCTTTGCTCACATAAAGAAATAATCTCTGGATACAAATATTTAACTTTATCTTTGCCCAATTTAATTGTCAAAAAATAAGGATTAACACCAATAATACTTTTAATTTCCAAAGATTCACGGCAGAAAGTATTGATTAACCGTTCCAAAGTGCGGTAAGCTACCGTACCTATCCAGGGAAATATACAACATTTATCTTGAGCTAATGGCAAAATATTCTTTTGATCTAATCCAGAATTTCGTGTTAGTTTGCGTACAGCCTGCAAACGTTTGATTGCATTATTTTGCAAATAAGGATATTCTATGTCTTCAAATAAAATTTGCCGCATTTTTTGTAAAATGCGTGTGTGAATTGTGCCACTACCACCACGCCAAAAAACACTTGCTTGGCCTTCAACCTGTTTAACTAAAATAATCTTTTTCTTGAAATCAACTTCTATAACTTCCCAAGTTTTACCTGCCAAAGCAAATTGATTTCCCACAGGTGGCGGCATAAATATGCTACCAATCTCTACAGTCCCTTGTCTAACAACAAATTCCTCATTATCTGGAAAAACAGCATAAAACTTGAACTTACCTACTACCTTTTCACCCGCCAAACCCAAAATTAGTTTACCTTGTTCGGTTAATTGAAGATGATTAATATCAATTAAATAGCGCAATAATAATTTAAAATCCTCTTTGGAGATAGCAGCAAAAGATGGTAAATTCAAAACTTTTTTTGCAAGGGCAGCAGGTGAAATTTCTCCTGTTGCTAATAAAATGCTCATCGTCTGGTGATACAGCAAACTGAACGGATATTTAATAGGTCTTATCGGTTCAATCCATCGTTCTTCCAAATAAAGCTGAATAATCGCAATACACTGTAAAAGTTGCCAGGGAATTTGTTCTGCTAACGCTGCTTCTGGTGATGGTTTATCTTCAGCACAAACAAAGCGCATGTCAGCAGTTTCGCCTCTCCTTCCTGTACGTCCCAAACGCTGTAAAAAACTCGCGACAGAAAGCGGAGACTCTAACTGAATAACTCGCTCCAGATAACCAATATCTATACCTAATTCTAAAGTTAAAGTTGCAGCCGTCACAGCTGGCTGATTAGGTTCGCGCATTGCATCTTCGGCAACTTGCCGCAAGCTAGCAGATATACTACCGTGATGTACATGATAGATATCCGGTTCTCCTTCCTCCGCTGCGATTTTTCGCAAAGATGCGATCGCAGATTCAGTTTGCGATTTACTGTTAGCAAAAATCAGGCATTTACGAGCCTTACTAAGATTAAAAATATATTTATCATAACCACTAGCTTCTCTTCCTTCGTGTACTTTGTGGTTCTTTCCTTCCAAAAATCGATTATCATTACCAAGATAAAAATGCTCCACCGCTAGTCTAATTTGTCGCTTTCCTACCTCAATCTTCGGAGTAATAACTGACTTTTCAGTTCCAGAACACAACCACTCCTCAGCCATTGCATAATCACCGAGAGTTGCTGATAAACCGATTCTACGGGGTTGTTTTTGCGTCACATACCCTATTCTTGCTAATTGACAAAGAATCTGGCAACCCCTCTCTGTACCCATAAATGCGTGAATTTCATCGATAACTACAAATCGTAAATCACCAAACAGACGCAAGAGGTCATTATTTTTGTTAATCAACAAACTTTCTAAAGACTCAGGTGTAATTTGCAGAATGCCTTGGGGATTTTTCAGAAGCTTGTTTTTATGAGTTTGAGAAACATCACCATGCCAATGCCAAACGGGAATATTCGCTTCTTTTAGCAAATCATTCAGACGTTCAAATTGATCGTTAATTAATGCTTTAATAGGACCAATATATAATGCGCCAATAGTGCTGGATGGGTTTTCGTGTAATAGAGTCAAAACTGGTAGGAACGCTGCTTCTGTTTTCCCTGAAGCTGTACCAGCTGCAACTAGTAAGTGAGCATCAGTATCAAAGATAACTTGACAAGCTGCGAGCTGCACTGGTCGTAATTCTGTCCAGTTGCGATCGTAAATATATTCTTGAATAAAGGGTGCGAGTTTGGAAAAGGTATGTAAGGCTTCGGCTTTATGGTATGTATAGCTCATGCCAATTTGGATGGAATATGTGCATCTATATAAAATAGCGCCATCTTCAGTAAAGGCGGTGCGTTACGGCGCAAAAAATCTTCTATTCTACCAAACATCAGTAATCCTGTGCGCCTAACGCACCCTACAATTTTTATAAACTAAATTCCGCTACATCATCCTCATCTACATGTGTATCTTTACCCACAACAGTAGGTTTAAAATCAGTACCACGAATTAATTCACCAAAAGCTATTCCTGGATTTTGATACAGAATATTCAATACGCTAATAAAATCCCGCACAATTTCACCTGGAGTTAGCAATGCTGCTGCACCCAGGCGATTGACTATTTCTTGGACAAAATCTTTTAAATCGCGACTTTTCAAAGTCTGCTCATAACCAAAATTGAGCGTATGAATTTCAGCCAATCTTTGCAACAGTGTTAAAATTTCTTCTTGAGTTAACGGGTTTAGCCGCATGACTGGCCCTAAAAACTCCTGCATGCCAACCTGGGTGACAAAACGACTTTCTTTGGTGCGTCTGCGCCAAGCTGCATCTGCAAATAGTCCGCGATTTGGATCTTCTAAAAATTTTGTGGTTCCACCTATGGCAACACCAAGATGTTCTGCTTTACACTGCATGGTGTCATTAAATATTGCTAGCAGTCGGTTATAATTTTTTTCGCGAGTAACCGTAGTAGAGATTTGATATAAGTGCGCGGCTTCATCTAGCAATATTAAAAGTCCTTTATACCCAATTTCAGCCACAAACTTAGCTAGTAATTTAATGTAGTCATACCAACTATCATCATCAATAATAACGCGCACTCCCAAGGCAGCTTTTGCTTCTGTTTTAGTGCTATATTCTCCGCGCAACCAGCGCAAAGCAGCGACTTTCAAATCATCGTCATCTAAGCGATAACCCCGCCAATAAGCAATGATTACACTACCAAAATCAAAACCATGAACTAAGTCTTCTATATACTGGATTACTTCCCTGATTTTTGTTTCTACTTGGTCATCAAAGCCGTCATCATTAGGACGCATGCCAGTTTCTTTGGCTACTTCTTGCTGAATTTTATTAATCCATCCCTCTAAAATTGAAACTAAAGCACCACCATCAGGACGAGTTTTTGTAGCAAGACGGCTCATTAATTCTCGATAGGTTGCTAGACCTTCATTATTTGTTCCTGCTAGCCTGCGTTCTGAAGATAAATCTGCATCAGCAACTACAAAACCTTGCTCCATTGCATGGTTGCGAAGCAATTGCAGCATGAAGCTTTTGCCTGAACCATAGTTGCCAATGATAAAGCGAAATGCTGCTACCCCTTCTGCAATGTCATTGAGGTTTTGTAACAGGCTTTTCAGTTCTTTTTCCCGACCTACTGCTACATATTCCAGTCCTACCCTTGGCACTACCCCCGCGCTAAGGGAATTGATGATAGCAGTAGATACTTTTTTCGAGATTTTGAGCTTTGCCATGTAGTTCACCTCACTTCAATGTATTTTAGCTTGAAGGTGGGCATTACTTTCATGTTTAGCTGCCGATCAAGATTTTTAAAGTCATATCCGTTGACTTTTGACTTTTGACATTTGACTGTTGACTCAACGCAGTGGTTTAATTTGATGTTTGTCTGGCGATCGCGTTTTCGTAAATTGCGATCGCTCTTTTCAGATTACTCTCATGTTCTGGGTAAATTTCTGGAATTGCTGAGCTTGGGTCAATGATCAATTCACCGAGAGTGTTATTGGCTCTTTCATTGATAGAATCAATCAATAAATTGGGCATAGTGATATTTGCTTCAGCAATTTTCTTAATTGCAGCGTTGGGATTTTCTTGTTCTAAAACTGCTTTTAATACCTGCATTTCATAATTCGGCAGCTGCTCTAAAAATGTAGTCCATTCTTGTAGTAGATTATCTGTTGTTTCTTCTTCTATTGTGTCAAGTAAATCGGAAAAAGGAAATAAATCAGCATTTGTGTCATACTCATTTTCTGATACATTTTCCGGATTGAGGGTTTCTATGTGTTGTAACAACTCCCAAACTTGGCTTTGCAAATGATCGCGTTCATCTTGCAATAATGAAACTTGCTCTTGTAGCTGCTCAAGTAGAGTTTGTTTTTCTGTGATTTGCTCTTGTAAATAATTGAGGTTCAGTTCTATATTTTTAGTTTCGGCTTTTTTCTCTGTGAGTATTTGATTTTGATTTTTGCTTTCTGCTTCTAGTTCTTGTATTTTCAGCCTCAGTTTATGCAGCTTTTCTTCTAATTGGGGTTTTAGTCTTTCCAGTAGAGTTAAATTGCTTTCTAGTTCTTGTTTTTGTTGTTGAAGGTCACAAATTTGAGTTTGCAGATTATTTATTTCTGCTTTAGATAAATTGCAATTTAATTCTAAACGGCGTTTTTCTGCACTCAGAGTGTTATTAGTTTCTACTTTAGTTTTTTCAAGGTTGTGAATTTCATTTTGTAAGTAAATTACTTGCCCTTCTAACTGTTTTTTATCGACGATAATACTGCTTAATTCGCGACTGAGGCTCTCTCTTTGGGTGCGACGTTCTACAATTTGATTTTGCAGTTGACTGGATTCTTTATACAACGAGGCGTGATGTGTATCTAGTTGATTAATTTCCGCTACCAGCCGAGATTTTAAACCCTCCATTTCTTTAATACGTCTGTGGAGTGAATCTAAAATCAGCATTTCATTGTTTCTACGTCGCTTATCTACAAACAATGCTGCTAGGTAGGTGGCAGCTACTGTAATGATACCAGTGAGAAAGGCTTTATTAAAATCCCAATGAAGAACCAGACTAAGACCAAAACTCACACCAAAGGCAACTATACCGAGAATAAACCGATTGCTTATCATTGCTGGTTGCATATTGCTTGTTTTGAGCATAGTTAAAGGGTCAGAATAAGCTTTGTTGGTCATTAAATATACATTTTCGCTATAATTTTGAAATTGATAGATGCAAGTATTTCTGCATAATCCGTATCATTTGAAGGCGTGATTTGTCACTGACTCGATAGCGGTACTAGGTTTTGGCTGTATTATTTTGTCAACCAAAAATTAACCTATCTGCTTTAAAAAAATCAACAAATTGTCGTGCTGTTCTTCCAGAACGACCATTGTGACGAGTTGCCCATTGCAAAGCATGATATTCTAAATCTTGCTGACTGATATTAATTCCAGCCAAGTCTGCAAGATGCCGGACAATTTTTAAATAAGTTTTTTGGTCAGCAGGCTCAAAAGTGAGTGTCAGACCAAAGCGATCGCTAAATGAAAGCTTCTCCTGCATAGTATCCCAAGCATGAATTTCATCGTTGTCCTTTGGAGCAGGTCTATCAGCAAAAAACTCCCGAACCAAGTGACGGCGATTAGAAGTAGCATACACCACGATGTTTTGCGGGCGTGCAGTTAAATTGCCTTCTAAGACTACTTTTAGTGCTTTAAAGACGTCGTCATCTTCTTCAAAAGACAGGTCATCAACAAAGATGATAAATTTGTGTGGTAGTCCTCGCAATTGTTCCACTATTACTGGTAAATCTTGCAATTGTGATTTTGCCACTTCTAGCAAGCGCAAGTTGCGATCGCCATACTCATTCAGCAAAGCTTTAACTAGAGAAGATTTTCCCGAACCGCGGCTGCCATAAAGTAATACGTGCAGTGCCACCTGTCCAGACAATAGAAACTCTGTATTTTTTAACAAAGCTTCTTTTTGCGACTCATAACCCGCGAGGTCATTCAATTTCACTGGATCGGGGTACGGTATGCCGACAAACTGCCCAGCTTGCCAACGCAAAGCTTTACACTCTGCAAATATACCTGTACCAAATTGCCGATAGTAAGTTGCTAAATCTTCTACAGCATCAGCCCAATTTTCTAAATGTTGTAAAGACGTGACTAATCGTATCTCCGCTCCTACTACCCCATCTTGCTCTTGATACCATACTACTGGTGAGACAGGTAGATGGGCTACAGCTTGCACCCATTCACTCAAAATGGCACTGCTACATTCATAAAGATTCTGTAGTATATGTAAATCATGTTTTGCTGCTGCTATCAAAGCTGGAGGCAGATTTGCAAATTCTCGCTGTTGAGCTTGCCTGGTAAAAGGATTCTCATCTGTGAGAATTTGGATGATGAGATATTCTTCCCAATTTTGATTTCTAGCTGCTAAGGATTTAAAGTAATTGCCGTAGGCTTGTAGGCAATTCCTTGCATCCGCTTCAGTGTAACGTATCGCTTGTAACAGGTCAAGAAATGCTACACCTACTTCCTTTTGTAGAACAGATTGGTAGAGTAACAGAGATGCTGCTTGGCGCTGAAGGAATTGAACCTTTGCGTAGGACGAAGTACTTGCCGTAGGCATTGCTTGATTATCCATCAATTGGGTTATTTGGCTAAACAGCTATGGTAAATTGTCTGCCGAGGCTTGCAGCAAAATCAAAATCTACATAGGTTTTAACAATGAATTTAGGTATTATTGCTACCCTTGCCTACGGCATTATTACTTTAATCGGTGGTATCATCGGCTACGTAACTGCTGGTAGTAATGTTTCGCTTTTTAGTGGTAGCATTAGTGGTTTATTGCTCATCTTTGCGGCTTTTGTGCAAATCCAAGGAGAGACTTGGGGTTTGATTTTAGCAGCTGTGGTAACAGCTGTACTATTAGTTGTCTTTGCATTTAGACTAGCTAAAACACGCAAGTTTATGCCCGCAGGATTGATGACGGTTTTAGGTATGCTGACATTAGCGGTGATAGTAAATCAACTGACAACATTAAGAAGTTAGGGGAAACCAAACAGAAACAGGGAAGATTATTGCTTGTTGTGCACTTTGTACATGGGCATGTACCTCACATAACTTTATTAGTACATTTATATTACCGCAAGCTGCTTTTGTCGCAAACCGGACTAATTTAGGGATTGGGGATTGGGGATTGAAGTACTGATTTTTCCGATGCCCCTTGCCCGATGCCCCTTGCCCAATCCCCAGTCCCCTTTACGCAATTTGCCTTACTCAAATTGTTGATCGGATTTTTGCTGTTTATCCAGGTTATTAAAAAATGTTTTTAAGTGTGAAAAGCAGTCAAAATCAATTTTTGGCGATCGCGTGTTTGAGGCTATGGGTCAAATTTATCCAAACGATAAAGAACAACTGTTGAGTACAACCGTAAACTCTCTGAGTTTAAGAGCAAACACAATAGATAAACCAAATAAATACAGTATATTTATAAAGCTTTAACAAAAGTATTGTGTGGTGAGAAGGAACTCAACAGATAATTAGTTAGTGAGAGCAAGCCATTAGATTTACAAAAATCATTAGTACAGATCCGGAAATAGGCATAAATTCTTGTACCACTAAGCGTTACCAACATCTGATGTACAAGCAAAATATAGGTATGTGATTATGAGGTTTAATTAAAAACTTTATTTCCAAAACCCCTAATCTGTAATGGTTATAAATTCGTAGTTAGTAGAGGGTTTCAATATATATCCCGTCATTGTCACTAGATCCATCATTGCTAAAACCACCAGTACATTTGGTAAGTAGTCAACAACTAACAACCAGCAAATAACAATCAAAAAATAATCAAAAGTTTTTAAAGTTTTCAATCCGTATGCATCCAAAGTTTAAAGAATGAGTAAAGGCTGGATTGCCATTTTGGCAAGCTTTTGTTGAAGATATAGGATATTAGTAGATTGTAGTAATGAATATTGATCTACGCGTGTTTTTACTATCTGGCGAATAGTACTTAAACCAAATTAATAATAAAATAGCTAATTATCTAAGCAGTTTTACGATTTAGGAAATAATATATGGTATTTTCACTGTCCTCTCACAATGTCATCCCGCATCTCCAAGAAATGGGTCTGTGTGGTTCAAAAGATAGCGCATCTACTGAATGGGAGTTACCAGAAACTAGCAAGAAGAATTTCAACTTACTGGTAAAGCTAGGAGGGGATCGCAAGCTGTTGGTTAAACAAGAACGTTGTGTTGATAATGATGGTATCCCCCAAGAATTTTTCAATGAGTGGCTCTTTCATCAGTTGTTACAGCAGTTTCCAGTTTTAGGAAATATTTCTGAAATAGCATCATTATTGCTGCATTTTGATGAAGAAAATTCTATTCTTGTTCGCAACTATCTAACGGAATATTTTGAACTAGCTAATTTTTATCAACGAAATGATATTTATCCCCCAGAAATAGCAGCAGCCATAGGCACTAGCTTGGGTGGACTGCATCGTGCAACATTCAATCAGCGCGAGTATCGCGAGTTTATGGCAACTGCTCCCCAAGGGCAATTTCGCTATCAGTTTTACAATCCAGCACAAGGGATGGGGTCAATTAGTCCAGAAATTTTTGGTAATGTTCCTAGCGATGCGCTCAAGTTTTATGTTCTTTATCAACGCTATGAAAGTTTAGAAGCAGCGATCGCGGAATTAGCAGCCTTATGGCAACCTTGCTGTTTAACTCACAATGACCTGAAGCTAGAAAATATCTTGGTGCATTCTCGGTGGAAACAACTAGATAATTGCCTTGTCAGACTAATTGATTGGGAAGCTTGTAGTTGGGGAGATCCAGCTTTTGATTTGGGCACTGTACTGGCAAGTTATTTAAAAATTTGGTTAGAAAGTTTGGTAGTAGATCCCTCCATTGAGTTAGAAGAATCTCTACAATTAGCAGCAACACCACTAGAGGATCTCCACCCTTCCATACTTGCCTTTATCCAAGCTTATCTAGACGCTTTCCCCGTAATTTTGGAGTACCGTCGCGAGTTGATCCAGCGAGTAGTTCAGTTTGCAGGTCTTGTACTCATTCAGCACCTTCAAGAAACTATTCAAGACCGCAAATTCTTTAATAATGCTAGTCTTTGTGTGCTCCAAGTTGCTAAAACTCTGCTTACTAGACCCCAAGAATCTGTAATGACAGTTTTTGGCATTTCGGAGTCGGAAATCATCAAGCCTTTTGCAAAATTTGCCAAACTACCCCAAACCAAAACAGAACAGAATTTAGTTCGCCTTTATTACAACAAAACCCGTTTGCGTGGGTGTTGATAACTATACAGGGAGATGGGGAGGTTCGGAATCATGCTAGATTTTTCTGACAATCATCTGCTAAATTCTCTACTAGATATCGTTAACAATATCGAGATAGAGCCTAATTTTTGCATCTGCCATCCTAACTATCAACCTTTCGCCTTGCCAGATCGGTTGGCAGAGAGATTTCAGAAAAATTCAGTAGAACTACAGCGTAAGTATTTCACCTTACTGTTACGAAATTTTATCTACGGTATCTATTACAATGGCTTGTTACAAAATGTCTTAGCAATAAATGCCAAGCCAGTAAATTGTTTACCTCATAAAAGCATAGAAAACAATTCTATCTTGGAGATTGATTGGCAATTTTACGAGCAATTGCACGAGAGCAATCACGGTACTGGGTATTTTGATTCTGGTTGGCAGGTGTTGCGACGCGAACCAGATGGCAGTCTGGCGGTGAGTAAAGGCGGTTTGACGTTGCATATTGAAAGCGATTCTCATCTAGAAGCAATCGTGCAATCTGCCAAGGTTGGTGAGTTACTAAACATTTGGATGCCGAAAAATCGGCTGCAAAATGGTTGTTACGTAGCAGTTGGCAATGTTGCTCAGAAACTGGGAAGCAATCCTGACGATGATTTAGGAGAAGGACGAATCTACTTGAATTTAACTCCATCAGGAGCGATCGCCATGATGGAAAGCTTGACAATGCAACTAAATGATGCAGTAATCCCCTTCAACTTTCAGGTTCCATACAATCCTTCTGCCTACGGACGTTATGACTCGGGAGTGCTTTACTTTCAACGCCACGACTATCCAGCAGTCCGAGAAGTCTTACAAGCCGTATATGCACAGCATAAATCCCATTTTCACCCAGAAATTCCTTTATTTACCAAATTTTTGGCATCTGGGTTGAGTTTAGCTGAAGAACCAACCAAAAAATTTGTTTCTCGGGAAAGTTTTGGCATTAACCGCTGCCAATTAGTCGCTAATGCCTTATTTGAGGCTTGGCAAAAAGGCTACAATTCCACTGAGGAAAGAATGCGAACTATCTGCCAACATTTTGCTAGTTTCGGAATTGATTTGCAGCGTCCCTACCTCAATCCCAGTTCTAAGGATATCTATTATCCTTTAGGGACTTGCAAAAAATAAAAAATACGAATACAAACCATTTCATCTCAACCTCCGTCGGAGGCTCCTTGAACACTTTTGATTTAATCCACGGTTTGCGATCTGACATTGCCTAACCACCATGCCAGTAATACACCAAAGCCTAATATATTTACTACTAACAATACTAGGTTTCCAAGTACTGGAATCAAACCAATTAAACCCAAGATGAGCATGCCAATCAGAAATTGTTGCATGGGCGATCGCTCTCGGGTTGTCAATATTCTTTGCCCAAGCCAAAGAGCTACTCCAAGAGTACCCACTAGAACTGTAATCATAACTGCTAAAGCAACTAAGGGTAATAAGGGAATTCCAATTAAGCTTATTGCCAGCACAATGATTACTACAATGACAGCAAATAAACCACCTAAACCCCACAATCCACTTTGAATGGGATAATGGCTGACAGTCGCTGCCAAGTTTAATAGGAAATTTGGTCGCCAAAGTATGATTAAAACACCAATAATAGTGCTAATTAGTACGTTCAGAAGATGAAAGGCGGTATTGAAGAGATAGCGAGAAATAAAACCTCCCCTCCTTCTAAAACCATACATTCCCCACCTACCATTCTCTAGGGCTGTACCTGAGGCACCATCAATAATAGCTCCTTCTTCTGTGATAATTTTTCCTCCCACTGCATAGACATCACCATCAACACGGGCACCCTTTTCTAAAATTACATCTCCATCAATAGCAATTGCACTCTCGGTTACTCGTGCTCCTTGCTGAATCCTTACCGTTCCCCCAATCGCTATGGCACTTTCCACAGACTGCTTAGGCGCAACTGTCACATCATTCCCAAACTGGATAATATTAGTGTTGTTGATATTAATGTCGGCTTGGGCTAAAGCTGTTACTGAGAAAAAAATCGCGCTCAGGGCTAATACCAATAGCAAAATAAATTTTTTGAGAGTACTTCGTTTCACTCACTTTTCCCCTGATTAAAAATAGAAATCATCCCTAATACCCTCTTTATTAGCGTTTACATTCAGAAATTTAATCTATCAATAGTTGAAATAAGATCTTGAGTCTGATTAGCTGTCTTCAATGCGACGGAATGTAACAAGTCCGACTTCAGCAACTTAGTATGATTCACCCTTGGAAGCTTTCCCTCTCCCATTCTATTTTGTAAAATTAGTTCTAAGAGTAGGCTAAGTGCCTGCTTTAGCTTTGTCTACCATTTTTGGTATTGCTGCCAATGGCTTTCAATTACAATCGTACCGTTCATTTTCAAGATACTGATGCCGCTGGGGTAGTATACTTTGCCAATGTTTTGGCAATTTGTCATGAAGCTTATGAAGAATCTTTAGGAGCTTCAGGTGTTAATCTTAAGGAATTTTTTAGTAATCCATCTGTAGCTTTTCCAATTGTTCATGCTAGTGTGGATTTTTTTCGCCCAATGTTTTGTGGTGACAAGTTAATCGTTAGATTAATGCCACAAAAAGTTGGTGTGGAAAAGTTTGAAATCAATTACGAAATTGTTGTTGCAGATATGGTGGTTGCTAAGGCAATCACTAGACATGTTTGTATTGATGCTAACAGCAGACATAAAAGAGATTTACCTGAGCAGATCCTTGAATGGTTGGAGGCGAATCGTAAAGATGCAGAAAACATGGAAAGAAGAAAATCAAGAGAGGTGATTTAAGTAGAAGGCAGAAGGAAATAATTGTAAAATTTATTTTTCGGAGATTTGTAGTAACTCTGCGGCTATTTGCTGTAGTTGTTGGCGGTTGATTTTGCCTTGGGAGTTGCGGGGCAAACTTTGGGCAGGAATCCAATATTTAGGAAGTTTAAATTTGCTGAGTTTATCTTGAAGTGAGTTTTGGATTTCTACCGCAGAGATATTTGAGTGTTTGGGAATATAAATAGCTGTTATCGCTTGTCCCCAGTACTGATGTGATACACCTACTACACAAACATCAATTACCATTGCAGTTGCTCTGATTGCTGATTCTATTTCGGCAGGAAAGACGTTTTCTCCTCCTGTAATGATTTTGTCACTTTTACGTCCAACTATATTTAAATAACCTTCTTGATCTAAAACGCCTAAATCATCTGTATTGAAACTTAGGAATGGGGAAGATAAATTATGATTATAGTTGCTAGATCCCCTCTCTCCCAAGGTAATCTTTAAAGGATAATAACCAAGAGCTAAAGATTCAGTTTGAATAGTAATATTTCCGATTTGATGAGTATTTAAAACTTCACCTTGATCATTGCAAATTATAACCTTGGCATGGGGCAGAATTTGACCGCAGTTAACTTTACCATTGAGAAAATCGTCGGGTTTAAGTGTGGCAATTTGGGAAGCGGTTTCTGTCATGCCATAGGTGAGAGCTAAGTTGATTTGGTAGTATCTTGCTTTCTCTAAAAGTTCATCCCAAGCTGGCGCACCTCCCAAAAGGACAGTCTGAAATTGCGATAGCCACGCCGTTAAATCAGAATTTTGGAGGAGATGCTGTAACTGAGTTGGTACTAAAGATATGAAAAATTCTGATGCTTCAATATCAGGTAATTGACCAGATTTTAATTCTTTAAAGGGTAAAATAGTCAATGTGCCACCAGTAGTAAAGCAGCGCACAAACTGCATTAAACCGCTAACATGATATAAAGGTAATACGCACACTGAATTGACTTTTTGCAATTGAAAATATTCTGTAAATCCCCGTACTGATGCTGTTAGAGTTTCCCAAGTGTGGACAGCAAATTTAATTTTTCCTGATGAACCACCTGTGGGAATCATTATGTGTGGAGAGTGGAAGAGTGGAAGAGTGGGAGAGTTGGAGAGAAAAGAATTCTTCTTTCTCTCCATCCCTCTATCCCCCCATCTTTTTTCTCCCCATCCCCCCATCTCCCTCTCTCCCTCTCCTCTTTCCTCCATTCCCCAAATAATATCTGGCTGTACTAAATCAAAGACTTGTTGCCATTCCTGCTTTACCCAGTTAGGATTACAAAGGAAAATTGGACAATTAGCTGCACAAGCGGCTATAAACCCTGCTAAAAATCGCACTGGTTCGCGTTCAGCTAAGATGATTTTTGGTGGTGTTTGCCAGTGCGAAAACTGCGTTAATTCTAAATAAAATTGTTCGGCTAATTGTGGAAGTTCATGGCTGCGATCGCAAATCAACCAGTCATTGCTAATAAAATTTTCTAAAATTTTTACCATAAATTTTCCTGCCCAATAGCCTCATTTTCAGTAAACCAGTGATTGACACCAAAACCTACAGCCCTGTTGTGTCGCGATAATTCCGCTGCAAGTTGGAGTGCGGCTTTTCTACCAATGGCAGTTTCAAATACGGATGAAAACACAGCATCAATTTCATGCTGTTGACAAAACTGACGCAGGCGGGATGGGAAACCGATTATTCCTGGTTTAATGACAAAAATTCCTCGCCAACCTTGTTGATAACAGCACTTTAGTTGCTGTAGTGTAGCAACAGACTCATCTAAAGCGATCGCTGTTTGATAGCGACGACTCAATGCCAAAATCGCCGAAAATTGATCTACAGGCAAGGGTTGTTCGATAAATTCAATTTCCACGGGCAATTCATCATTACCATTAAGGCGATCGCAAGTTTCCAGCCATAAATTAGCTTCCTCTTGGCTAAGTCCACCGTTAGCATCTAATCGCAGTTTTGCAGAGGCTGGTAAGCTTTGAATCAGCAATTTCAAAATTTTCAATTCAATAGGTGTAGGATAAACACCTATTTTCCATTTCAAAGTAGAATATCCCTGCTGCCACAGCCTCTCCCATGCCTGTAGTGCTGCTTCTCCTGCGGGTAGTAAACCACTGTATGAAATTTGGGCATCGGGCAAAGGGCATCGGGCATCGGTAAGAAAACCAGTTTTCAATTCCCAATCCCCATTGCCCCTAATCCCCACTCCCTGTGGTCGTGGGGGCCCCGAGTTCCCCAATCCCCAATCCCCTACTTCCCGAAGCGCAGACTCAAATCCAAACTGACACGCGGGTAACTCATCGGGGATGGAAAAAATAGTCTCCTCTGTAATTTCCCTTGGTAGTTGACGACAAAAATCTAAGGCTTGTGCTAGGGTTTCCGAACCAAACCAACCGATCGGGGCGATTTCTCCCCAACCGACTTTATCAGTCTTATGTGTGAGGCGAATAATGATACCTTCACGGATATCCCAAATACCGTGACTGGTAACAACTGCACGCACAAACTTCCGTTGATAAGGACGAAATTCAAATCTGTAATTCACTACCTCAACTTCAAATCAATTCGTCAGGATTTGTTGTTGGTAGTTTGTTGCTTGGAACAACCAACTACCAACCACCAACCACCAACAAAAACTTAAAGCATAAATCCCGCACCCAACAGCAAACAACACCAGAAATGCACGGCGACGGCGATGAATTTGCTGTTACTGACTTTTTCTGGGTTGTCATGATTTTGCTGGACGTGGGTGCATAATTTGATGGCAAAAGGTAAACTCACCCAACTCAGTAATGTCCACACGGGAAAAATCCCCGAAACTACGCACAAAAAGCTAAGGGCGTAAATGCTACCAGTAAACCAATGTAAAAATTGTGCGCCTCTTTGCGTTCCCAGGCGAACAATGGGCGATCGCTTTCCTGCGGCTAAGTCATCTTTAACCTGGTGAAAGTGCGAACAATATAAAATTAAAGTTGTAGCAATTCCAACAATCACCGAAGCTGTTAAACTTAGCATTGACCAACTTTGAGTTTGGCTGTAGTATGCTGCCGAGACTGCTAGTGGCCCAAAGGCAAAAAAGCAAAGAATTTCTCCTAAACCTTGGTATCCTAAACGAAAGGGAGGCCCTTGGTAAACATAGCCTAAAGCACAGCAGACAAGAATTAACCCGATTACAGTTAAGTCACGTTGCCACCAAGCGATCGCTAATATCCCCAGCAATCCTAAACATAAAAATATATTTCCTAACCAAAATATTAATAACTTGTTACCAGTCAAATTCACCAGAGAATGATATTTATTCCGATCAATTCCTGTCTCAGAATCAAAAACATCATTACTAATATTTTCCCAAGCCAAAATAAAAATTGCAGCGACTAAAAAAGTAAAAAAATTTGCTCCATTTAAACTCTTATTTTCCGCAAAAGCTACAGCCGTTCCTACCCAAATGGGCATAATTGCAACGCTGTACATTGGCGGTTTTATCGCCGCCATCCATAACTTAGTTTTGGGATTATTTTTGGGATATGAAATCAGCTTTGTAGTCATTAGTCACAATCAATTAAATTGCCAGCACCTTTCTTATGCCCAAAATTTATGGTTTCGATACAAACCATATGCAGGTAGCACCCTACAAGAAAGCCATTTTTCTACGTTTGAGATTTAATCTCATGCCATGAGCTGCTGTTTGCAACCCAAATTAGGCAATGCCATATAGGGTATTGCGAAACCAGCATCTAGCAGAGCCAACACGCTGGTGAAATAGCGACTGTTTATGTTACCTGTAGAAATACGACCATGATTTATCACTCTTTAGGAAGATAAGTTCAAAAAAATTTACTATTTTTAGATCCATGACAGTTTCACAATGTCCTGCTGACTTTTTTGTATATAATAAAGAACTATACCAATTTCTTGTTGCTGCTCAGCGAAAGAGTATAAAAAATAATTCCGCGCAAATAGCCAGTATTTCCCTAGAAATTAACTTGGTTGATCCGCTCGTAGTAATGGACAAGCTGGCACAGCCAAATCAACTTAATTTTTATTGGGAAAACAAAGGCAAAAAAGAAGCTATTGCTGCAATTGATGCTGTCGCAAAACTACAAATCGAGGGCAAAGAGCGATTTAGCAAATCAGAAAAATTTATAAAATATTGTTTAAAAAATATAATAAATTTTAGCAGTACAGAAGAAGTTTTTTCGAGACCACTATTTTTTTGTAGTTTCAGTTTTTTTGAGAGAAATTACCAACAAGATTATCCTTTCCCAGCAAGTACAGTTTTTGTGCCTCGTTGGCAAATAGCTGTAAAAGATAAACGCTGTATATTAGTTGTTAACACAATTATCAATGCTGATGTAAATATTGAAGAATTTTTGTATATTCTATGGAGAAAAATTGAAATCATCCATTCTTTAGAATATCACTCTCCCCATCGAGATTGTCGAGAGCCAAAATTCAGCAAAAAATCCGTTGCTAATCCCGAAAAATTCAAACTTTCGGTATTTTCAGCTTTAGAAACAATTAAATCCAGGCATGTAAGTAAAATAGTGCTAGCAGATGCACTAGATGTGATATCCAATACTCCTTTTAATTTGTTTAATTCCTTACACAACCTGCGGCAACTACATCCGAATTGTTATATTTTTTCTACAAGTAACGGCAAGGGGCAAAACTTTATTGGTGCTAGTCCAGAACGTCTAATTAGCATTCACAAGCAACAATTAATTACTGATGCATTAGCAGGAAGCGCACCACGAGGAAAAACACCTGCTGAAGATGCTGCCAATGCCGATCGCCTACTCAATAGTGATAAAGAAAGACATGAGCATTCACTCGTGATTGATTTTATCACTCAACGTCTATCGCAACTAGGTTTATTACCGCAGCTTTTACCACCCCGGTTACGGCAATTATCCAATATCCAGCATTTATGGACACCAATTAGTGCCCTAGTTCCCGATCGCGTCCATCCATTAAAAATAGTTTCGCAATTACATCCGACACCAGCAGTAGCTGGTGCAGCACCAGATATTGCCTGTGCTGAAATTCGCCGTTACGAAAGCTTTGAGAGAGGGTTGTATGCTGCACCGTTGGGATGGGTAGATGCTGATGGCAATTGTGAATTTATTGTTGGGATTCGTTCTGCACTCATAGATGGCGATCGCGCTAGACTTTACGCAGGTGCGGGTATTGTTGCAGGTTCCGATCCTGAAAAAGAACTGGCCGAGATTCAACTCAAACTTCAGGCATTGCTGAAGGCATTAGTTTGAAGAAGGCAGAAGTAAGTAGGTCAACATAATTAAACGTAAAATATCTTGTATTCTATACGGGCGGGCAGGATGCTCCGAAGTTCCGAACCCTTTGGGAAGCCGCCCGGAGGGCGTCTACGGAGGAAGCCTCC
>NZ_JACAEU010000121.1:0-3695 GCF_013388695.1 Fischerella sp. | reverse complement strand
GTTGGTGCTAGTACTCTTAGTGTCTTAGTGTCTTGGTGGTTTCAGTCCGGATCTTTTTCACCACAAAGACACCAAGACACCAAGACAAACCTATCAAAATCAATTTGGTTGAGTACTAGCTGGGCTAAGGTTAGCAGTGGATCTTATCTGCACATTAATAAAAATGCGATCACTCATGGCTATAACTTGAAGTTTAAGACCTACCAAGTGCGATTAATGGTATAGCTGTCAAACACAGCATCTGCACTAACAATTGACACTTGCTCTACCATCGCTTGTGCAATCAGTAACCGATCAAATGGATCGCGATGATGAAAGGGTAATCTAGCAACAACAGCTAAATGTGCCATGCTGATTGGTAGGATCTCAAGGTCATTCAACGTTACCTGCTGAGGGATGAACTTGTCATACGGGTCAGGCAGAGTAAGCTTGCCGAGACTGGTTTTAATTGCTATCTCCCAGAGGCTGGCAGCACTTAATAATACATCAACCTCGGATTCAAGTAGAGCCTTGGCATCTGCACTCAATTGTGGGCTGTCATTAATGAACCAAAGAAAAGTGTGGGTATCAATTAGCAGTTTCATCCCATGTACTCAGCAAAATCTTCCATCGGCTGGTCAAAATCAGGTGATATCCAGATTAACCCTTTAGCACTGCCACTTTGACGACGTTTCTTAGCTTGAGTGAAACGCACCAGTTTTAGGATGGGTTGATTATTCTGCGTGATAATCACCTCGTCGCCGTTTAGTGCAGCTTGAAACAAGCCTTCCAATTGAATTTTTGCTTGCTCAATATCAATCTGTTGCATTGCTGCTCACTCCAAAATTATATGTGAGTCTAGCCTATCGCAATGAAGAACATTAGCAGTGGGTCTTGCGATCGCACATCTGCACCTCAATGAAAATGCGATCGCATTTATATATAACCATGAAATTGTTGCCAAACCAAGGGATAAAGCGGTCTAACTCACTTCATATGGATAGTTCACATGACCAACCCAAAATCCTGCAAGAATGCCATCATAGTTAAGGTGAACATACTGGAGATAAAGCCACGGTTTACGCACGTCCTTTAGCACGGTTAATTGAGCAACTGCAACGCTTACCGGGAGTTGGCCCGAAAACTGCCCAGAGACTAGCGCTGCATATTTTGAAGCGTCCAGAAGCAGAAGTAGAAGCTTTGGCACAAGCGCTGATAGAAGCCAAAAAACAAATAGGCTTGTGCAAAGAGTGTTTTCACCTTTCTGCGGAACCTGTATGTGAAATCTGCCGCAACCCCAGCCGTGATAACAATACTATTTGTATAGTGGCGGATTCTCGTGATGTCATCGCCTTGGAAAAAACCAAAGAGTACAAAGGCAAGTATCATGTTCTGGGTGGAGTGATTTCTCCGATAGATGGCATAGGCCCAGAACAGTTGACTATCCAAGCTTTGGTGCGGCGAGTGAGTCAGCAACAGCCCAAAGAAGTTATCTTGGCAATTAGTCCGAGTGTGGAAGGGGAGACGACAACACTTTATGTTGGTCAGCTACTAAAGCCATTTACGAAGGTGACGCGAATTGCCTTTGGTTTGCCTGTGGGTGGTGATTTAGAATACGCTGACGAGGTGACGCTGGCACGAGCTTTGGAAGGACGCCGAGAGTTGGATTAGGTTGTGGTCATTAGTCAATAGTCATGGTTAAGGACTGGGGACTAATGACTAAAATTATCTTTGTTACCAAATTTATACTGCGATCGCTAAGTAGGCGAACTTAATTAAACATAAAACCTATGGGGTGCGTTAGCTAGCGCTAACGCACCCTAGATTTTACGTTTTTTAAAAAAATAGAAAAATTAGCTGTTCATACAAAATATGCCATTAATAAAAAAATTGCGTAATTTAGGACTTTAAAACGGTAGTCATTATTAGACTCTTTTACTCTCAGCTTCTCAAAAGTGAATGCTGCTGACAATTTCAACTACATATCAACCTGCAACAGACCTAGGCTACCTACTGCATAAACACCCTGACCGTTGCCATTCCTTTTCTCTTTCCTTCGGACAGGCACATGTTTTTTATCCAGAAGCAAATACACAGCGCTGTACTGCGGCGCTGCTATTAGAAGTTGACCCGGTGAAATTGGTGCGGGGACGCGGTATAAAGATTGAGCAATATGTGAGCGATCGCCCTTATGTTGCTTCTTCATTTTTAAGTGTGGCGATCGCACAAGTATTCAGTACTGCTCTTTCGGGTCGTTGCCAAGATAGACCAGAACTAGCACAAACTCCTATACCCCTAGTAGCAAGAGTATCTGTAATACCTTGTCGGGGTGGCGAAGAGTTTTTGCGGCAACTGTTTGAACCTTTAGGCTACTCAGTCCGCGCTCAAGGTCATCTTCTTGATGAGAATTTTCCAGACTGGGGGCACAGTCAATACTATACAGTCGAATTACATCATACCCTGCGGCTTTCTGACTTGTTAAGCCATCTCTACGTACTTATACCAGTACTAGATGATGATAAACACTACTGGGTAGGTGACGAAGAAGTCGAAAAATTACTGCGTCGTGGTGAAGGTTGGCTCAATAAACATCCAGCCAGAGAACAAATTACCAAACGCTACCTCAAACGCCAAAGCCGCCTGACTCGTGTCGCTTTGGCACAACTCACAGAGGAGGACAATCTCGATCCGGATCGGGCACAAGAAAAACATGCTCAAGAAGAAGCGGCGGTAGAAAAGCCGCTTAGCCTTAACCAGCACAGGTTAAACGCCGTAGTCGTCGCTTTGAAGCACCGCGCAGCAAAGCGAGTAATTGATTTAGGCTGCGGTCAGGGCAATTTGCTGAAAATACTGCTTAAAGACAGTTTTTTTGAGCAAATTACGGGTGTTGATGTTTCTTATCACTCATTAGAGATAGCCAAAGAGAGATTAGATCGCCTGCGTTTACCTCGAAACCAATGGGATCGCCTGCAACTAATTCAAGGCGCACTCACTTATCAAGATAAACGTTTCAATGGCTATGATGCAGCTACCGTAATTGAAGTAATTGAGCATCTTGATTTGCCGCGCTTGGAGGCGTTTGAGCGCGTATTATTCGAGTTTGCCCGTCCTAAAAATGCGATTGTCACCACACCGAACATTGAGTATAACGTCAAGTTTGAGAATTTACCCGCTGGAAAACTGCGCCATAAAGACCACCGCTTTGAATGGACGCGCCAAGAATTTCAAACATGGGCAATACGAGTAGCACAACGCTTTGGTTATAGCGTGGAATTTCAATCTATAGGAGAAGAAGATCCAGAAGTTGGTTATCCAACACAGATGGGGATGTTCTATCAATTAGCAATTTAGTTTAGTTAATTTTATTGCTATTTTTCTTCAACAAACACAGATTAAGTGCATAAATCGGTTGCAATTACACCCATTCATAATTTAGAAGGTCAATTCTTGAAAAAATAACTGATTTGAAAGAGGTGGGAGGTAACGAATGCGTAGACAGAAAGTGGCTTTTTAAACAGTAGCCGCATATCGATTGGGACAGCTACTAACAACCAATGTAGAGACGTGCCATGGCACGTCTCTACAACCACTAACCCTTTGGGTACTCTACGAGAAGCCGCCCTGACGGGCGTCTACGCCAGTCGTACCCTTCGGGAAGCCGAGAAAGCGGGCGTCTACATGGGGGGAACCACGGCGCTCTATGTGCGGACGCAGGT
>NZ_JACAEU010000120.1:0-42677 GCF_013388695.1 Fischerella sp. | reverse complement strand
GTTGGTGCTAGTACTCTTAGTGTCTTAGTGTCTTGGTGGTTTCAGTCCGGATCTTTTTCACCACAAAGACACCAAGACACCAAGACAAACCTATCAAAATCAATTTGGTTGAGTACTAGTACAACGTAGCGGAAATAAAGCTACTATTCCAAATTGACGAAAAGCCTACAACAGGAAGCTTTTTAACTTTTGAATGCGTGACTTTTGCATTCCGCACAGCGGTACTAGCCCTACCCACGACGAGTTTGTTAGTTTTAGGGATTCGTAGACTACTATCGTAGTTAGAGAGGTAAACGCGGCACAGATAGCTACTGCATCTTTGACGTTGTTTGTTTGCCGTGAAATTACTCAGACTGAGATACCCTGACAGGAATTTTAATTCCTGTGTAGCAATACATCTGTCTGTTGAAAGACATTTAAAGCATCTCAAATTTTTGAGATGGCTCAAATTGGGGAGTTTTGTGCTTCCCGTAAAGTTTTATAATGTCGTACGCTTGGAATTAGCACCAGACACCATGCATTGACGACTGTTAGAATTTACACCAAGCTATGGTGAAATGCTACCAAATAAATCAGGATAAAACACTTATGCTTTAAAAACCTTGATTTGTATATGCGGAAAACTTTGAGTAGAACGAGTAAGTTAATGTATATATCGGGCAGCTACACCACTGCCACGAGTAAACTTTTTCTAATTTGGCTATCTATCTTAAATTAGTTATACCAAGTCCGTAGCAGCTGTACAGGATATTTATAATGAGTGTCTCCGCTAGTTTAACGCCTTTTAATAGTCCAACCCCCCCGTCACCGCCGATGATTTTGGATACTTTACCCGATCCTGCAATTGAAGGACAGGGTTGCCCCCGTAAAACTCGGGTGGAAATTGACTTGGTTTTACTCGCAATTGAGGCTTTAGAACTAGGTGGTTCAGAAGCTATTTTGTCATTTGCACAAGAGTTGGAACTAAAAGGAATTATTAAAGACAGGGTGAATTTATGGCGAATGCGTAGCACTAACCCTCTAAGACGAGCGCACATGCGCCGCTCTTTAACAATAACGGAGGCAAAAGCCCTAGTGGTAATTACTTGCTATTTAGCGCGGCGATTAACAGTTGTAATACGCCAGTTGCTAATGATATATCAGCAACTACATGAAAAACAGATTCCATTAGAACAGAATTTGCGCTTATCTAATTATTTAGAGCGATTTAGAGCGCATTTTAAAAGCCGAATGAACCCGCGACGCTCTGGTTTAATAGCATTAAATTCAGATGAAAAATTAGATGAATTGGCTATAGAGTTGTTAGGAAAATTACTATTTTGTACAGGTACGGCTGGCATGCAGCGGTTCTGGATTTCTCTATTTGACGGTGAAGTGGAATGAATATTCAACGTAAATACAGTCTACCGAATTGTACGTTACTTTTAGAGGGTTTAAGTGATGCCGCCAGGGCTGCACAGTTTCAGGAACTGCGCCCAGCACTGTCAATATTGGTAAATGCAGAATGTTATTTATCTGGCTATACTCAACCACTATCTGGAGGCAGGGAATTTTTTGAAAGCTTGGTAAGGGCTGTTAGTGCCTATGCCCAAGAATTTTTGAGTAATGTTTATCACCCACAAGCCCACAATTTTGAATCAGAGTTAGTACAGATACAAAAAATTGACAATAACCGACACAGGTTGATCGTACATTCGGAAGTTCCTGGTGGGCAAATTGTGCAGGTTAATTCCTACGGCAATGCTAAGCAGTCACTTCAAATTGATTTGAATACAGTACAGTTATTCGATCTGGTAGAAGCTGTTGACCAATTTTTTGCTGATTCCCAAACTTTACCAGAGCTATCACTAGAATTACAACCGGTTCCCAGACGCTATGGCAACACAGGTCAAGCCTTAGTCAAACAGGCACTGCCAGCTAGTGTAGGGATAACGAGTTTGGCAGCAGCAGCGATCGCTTTTGCCGTCATACCACCTCCCGAAGTACGTCCTCCAGAACCAACAACACAAAATCGGAGTGGCTCAACTATCTCTGGCGTCAATAATTCTTCTACACCTGCTACCACTTCTTCACCAACCGCTAACGAGCAAGTAGCAGCTACTCCCACATTTACTCCAACGCCAATTGCTACAACTACTGCAAATCCTACACCGACAACATCACCCGCGATTAAAGATTTAGAAGCACTTTTAAATACAGTTCCTGAAATTACAGATGCATCCCAGCTACGTGCATTAAATCGTCAAGTTTATAACCAAATTAATCCCGCTTGGTCTAATCGCCTAGGATTAAATCAAGATTTAGTCTTTCGCGTTGGTGTGGCAGCAGATGGCGCGATCGTTGGCTATAAAGCTGTGAATTCAGAATCAAATCAGGCAGTAGATCAAACTCCCCTACCTAACTTACTTTACAATCCTGCTAACCGCGCTCCCGTCAGCAATGAACCAGTAGCTCAATTCCGAGTTGTTTTTACTAAAGTTGGTGTACTACAAGTTAGTCCTTGGCGGGGATACACAAAAGCGCCTGATGTTGTTGGTTCAAAAATTACTGACCCCAACCAAGTCACACAATTAAACCAAAAACTTTACGATACTATTCGCCAAAATTGGCGTAGCACTCCCAGCTTTCAGCGTGATTTAAAGTACCGCGTAGCAGTTAACAAAGATGGTATCATTGCCGATTACGAACCACTCAACCAAATGGCATTTGATTACTTTCGGGAAACACCGCTTCCTCAAATGTTCCAATCTGTTTACGGCTCAAATATTGCAGCTCCAAATAATCAAGAGCCTCTCGCTCACTTCCAGGTGATCTTCCAGCCTAATGGCAAACTAGAAGTTATGCCCTGGCAGGGGTATCAATAATTTAGTTCGTAGTTAGTAGTTAGTAGTTAGTAGTAATTTTTTGTGAATAATTAACAACTAACCACTAACAACCAACCACTAACCACTAACCACTAACCACTAACCACTAACAGCCCCCATTACCAATCTCGGTTGTTACCTTATAACTCTCCTCATGTAATTCCCCCATAGTTCAGCAGCTTGAGCGCTACTACCAGATGTGGGGGAATTGTTATCGTTACCTAGCCAAACACCAGTTACCAACCGACGGCTAGGAATAAAACCAATAAACCACAAGTCTACGTTTTTGTCAGTTGTACCGGTCTTACCAAATACTGACAGATCCCCAATGGCCGCACGACCACCAGTACCGTTTGTAACTACTCCGCGCAGTAAACGAGTTATGGTATCAGCTACGTCTGTACGCAACACACGTTTGTTAGCTTCGGTATCTTGGTCAAAAGAGTAGATTACGCGGCAAGTTTTTAAATCATTGCGATCGCGACATTCACTGCTATCTAAAATCCGGCTGATCGCATGGGGACGATTCCAAACACCGCGATTGCCAATTGCCCCAAAAGCACCAGTCATTTCCAAAACATTGACTACGCTTTGACCCAATACTAACCCCGGTACCGGATCTAGTTCCGATTTCACCCCAAGACGCCGTGCCATCTCCACCACTTTATTCAACCCAACATCTCGGGCAACCCGCAAAGCAATTGGATTTTCAGAAAGAGCAAGACCAGTGGCAATATCTAAACTACCACCAGCACCGCTTCGACAAGGCTTGTAAGTAAAACCCTGCCAAGGAAAAGGGGCACAGGAATATGACCTTCCCGGTGAAAATCCCTGTTCTATAGCGGCGGTGTAAGCAAAAACTTTGAAGGTTGAACCTGGTTGTCTTTGAGCTTGGAAAGCACGATTATATTGGCTAATTCTATAATCAGTACCGCCTACCATAGCCAGGATTTCCCCGGTGCTAGAATCAAGTGTAACCATAGCCCCTTGAGAAAAGTTAAAACTTCTCCCAGCATTGCTCACATGGTTACGCAAAGCTGTTTCTGCTTGCTCTTGAACTCCTCGATCTAGTTTAGTTTCAATAATAAAGTTGCCTTCAGCTGCCAAGTCTTTTCCCAAGATGGATTCGAGTTCTTGGAAAACGTAACTGTAAAAATACGGTGCAATTGTCTTTGCTTGTCGTTCGCAAACTTTCGGGCTGATTTCAATGGGCGATCGCCTAGCTCGGTTATACTCATCTTGTTTGATTTTGCCCCTCTCCAGCATCCGCCTGATCACGCGATTGCGGTACTCAATAATCCGTGTTTTACTTTCGTTATCTCCGCAGAAATTAAAACCGTTGGGAGCAGGTAAAATTCCCACCAAAGTAGCTGCTTCTGCCAAAGTTAATTCTTTGGCTGACTTATCAAAATAATATCGAGCGGCATCCTCAAAGCCAGAAGTATCAGCCCCCAAGAAGACCCGATTTAAGTAAGTCAGCAAAATCTGGTCTT
Source organism: Fischerella sp. (assembly GCF_013388695.1). NCBI lineage: Bacteria > Bacillati > Cyanobacteriota > Cyanophyceae > Nostocales > Hapalosiphonaceae > Fischerella > Fischerella sp. Next base: position 38,320 of record NZ_JACAEU010000120.1, on the reverse strand, counting down.
TGCTGTAAAACGTTTCTAACTTGAAGGAAACAATCGCTTCTCGAACCTTCCGACCTAGGGAATCCTGTCTACCCACATAATCGCGAAATAAACTACGAGCGACTTGCTGGGTAACTGTACTAGCTCCTTGCTGAACGCCACCGCTGCGGGTGTTAATCAGCACAGCTCGTAAAATTCCATAGGGGTCAACTCCAAAGTGCCAGTAATAACGACTGTCCTCAGAAGCGATTACAGCCGCAGGCAAATAGGGGCCGAAGTCTTGCAATCGCTTCATGTCTACATGAGCGGTATTCCTTGGCTCACGCAGAGGTGTTTCTCCATCGCCTGCGTATACAATAACAGGAGCACGAGTGGCTATAGGTAGGGGTCTTACGGAAAATTTCAGCCATTCAACACCAATGACAAGAACCATTAAGGCAGTAACACCACCTACACCGTAAGCTGCCCAAGTTGTTGCTTTGATGTACCAAGGGGGTGGATCGACATATTGCAGCCGCACTGAAGCAGCCAGTTCTGGCGGCCCCAAGGTGAGGATATCGCCGTGACGCAATTCTAAGGATGCGATCCGACGCTTGCCACGATAGATACCATTGGTGGAGTTTTCATCTTTGATGATAAAAACTGGTTGCCGTTGAGTCGAATCCCGCGACAGTGACAAATGAATTTGGCTGACAACTGGGTTACGGACGACAATATCGGAGGATTTGGAACTGCGACCGAGTATATAGCGATCGCCCAACAGCGGATATACTTCCGCCTTGTCCGCCCCCGCATCCTGCACCCAAAGTTCTGGTACTCTGGCATTAGGCTTAAGCGCCAGTTTGGAAAAATCAACCCTAGCTTGAATTGTCTGTACTGCTTGCGTTATCTGACCAAGCAAAGTTTGTGGCTTTTGAGGGGGTTGGGGGGAACTCATTGGCTAAAGAGACCAGGGATATTACTGAAAAATCGGGCTAACAGCTTATCTCAATGTTTTATTCCACCATTGTACTCATAACCCTATGAGGACGTTGGCAGCAAGGAATAGTTCCCGATTTTTCTTGACACCAAGATAATATATGGCAATATAACTTTTGTGGTTAATTTTGTCACATCTTGACTCCGTCTAAAATGCGATCGCTGTTCTATCATGTTTTTCTTTGTCTACCGGAAACTGCTTGTCCAACGATAGCTAATACTTGTTCTGTAGTGCTTCTTTTCGCTACAAATTCATCAACTATAAATGATTTAAATTTTACAAGCTAACAATGCCAAACACTTTAACATGAAAAAATACATCCTCTTTTAGGAAGATTTTCTAAAACCTATTATCTGATTTAATGAGCGGAGACACTCCTTACTTGTAAGGAGTACTGCTTCCTTTAAGGTGTTGAGGTTAAGTAATATGAAGGGGAAATTTCTCACCCTGACAGGTACAGCCCTGATTCTGGCATTAACTAGCAACGTTGTTGTTGCTCAATCCACCAAATTTCCAAAACTTGCCGAAAACCAAAAAGAATCCACAGAATCAGCTTCAGAAATCAAGCTTTCAGAAGATGCGATGGAAATTCTGTGTAAGAATTTCCCCCTAAATTCCCGGTGTCAGGGCAAAACACCAGAAGGTACAACTCCTGAAGGTACAACAACTCCAGACAGCACCACTCCTGGAGGCACGACAACTCCTGAAGGTACAACAACTCCAGACAGCACCACTCCTGGAGACACGACAACTCCTGAAGGTACAACAACTCCAGACAGCACTACTCCTGGAGGCACGACAACTCCTGAAGGTACAACAACTCCAGACAGCACTACTCCTGGAGGTATGACAACTCCTGATGGCACAACAACTCCATCATCTCCTGGCAGCCCCAGCCAAATGACTCCGCCATCTCAAGATGGCACAACACCGGACTCCAGCACTCCTGGTGGCATGACTCCAGATTCCAGCAGCCCCAGCCAAATGACTCCGGCTCCTGGCTCCAGCGATCCTGGCAGTATGACTCCAAACAGTCCTACTCAAATTCCTAGCAGTGCGCCTGGTACAGGTAATTAAAAAGATTATGGCTTCACACTAGCTGAAGTATAATCTGATATCAATCAACTGTATTTGATGAGTTGTTTAACAATTTGCGGCAAACCTGTTAGTGCATAAAAAATTAAGGAGGCTGTCTAGGACAGCCTCCTCAATTTTTATTGATATAGACGAAAACTTTCACTGTTACCTGCGATGTGATGTCGGTGTTTTTTGGAAGGTAGCTATTAGTAGGCAGGCAATACCAATATTAATAAACACATCTGCGAAATTAAACACAGGGAAGTTAATAAGTCGAAAGTCGAGAAAATCAACAACATAGCCTAAAGCGAAGCGATCTATACCATTACCCATAGCACCACCTAAAATCAAGCCATAGCCCAACTGCTCCCAACGATTCAATAACGGGCCAAACCATGCTAATGCTATTAATGCCAAACTTACTCCCAAAGATAGCCAGCGCAACCACTCTACTTTCCCTGAAAACAAGCTAAAAGCTGCACCCGTGTTTGTGACATAGGTAAGGTGAAATATACCAGGTAATAATGGTAGTGACTCTCTCAAGTCGAAGGTTTGCACCACCCAGTATTTTGTGAGTTGATCTAAGACAAAAGCAATAAAGGCAGCAAGCCAGAAGTGTTGATTTTTAAAACGCATGGCAAATTAGTCAAGAGTCAAGAGTCAAGAGTCAAGAGTCAAGAGTCAAGATTTAGACGACTTTGGACTCTGGACTTTGGACTTTGGACTCTTGACTAATAGAACATTAAGTGTCGTAGCAAATAAGCTATGACAGTGACGGCACAGATTACGGCTAGTTGTCCTGGTAGTGCAAACCAAGAGTATTTGAGGATTGCTTGTATTAAGCTTAGAGTTTCTGTGCCTTGCCACTGCAAAACATAACTGATCATCAAATAACTAATACCGCAGACGTGGACAGTTAACAAGCCACAAATACAGCTAAATGCCAATGTTTCCAGTCGCGGTCTGGCTTTAAAGGCAAAAAAGCCACAAATCCAAGCTCCCGGAATAAAGCCTAACAAATAACCAAATTGGGACAACTTGACATAGCCAATACCACCACCATCGGCAAATACGGGTAATAAAGTTAAGCCCATAACTAAATAGCCGATTTGCGAAAGCGCACCAGCGTTTTTACCCCCTAAACAACCAACAAGCAACACCCCGCCAATTTGAAAGGTGACACCCAGAGAAAAAGAATGAATTCCATGCTTACTCCAACTCCAAGGTAAGGTGGTGATATGAGCTTCTAGGAAGGTACCACCCATAGTTAGCAGTAAGCCAATCATAGACCATAATAATTGATTGGATGCAGCTAACATTTACAATGCACTCATGCAAATGATTCTCATGTAAAAGCAAAAAATAATCAAAATTATAAGCAATTTAGACTTAATTTGTGAGATATTTCTCCTAGTTGTTGTTTTTGTTGGTCGTTCGCAAGTTTGCCAAAACAAACAAGCCTTAGCCAACAAATACCAATAACTTTTACTCAAAATCTCATAACTGTTTTGGGAATGTTTTATTTGAGCTTTTAATCCTTCTATTGAAAAATATCATTTTAGTCTAACTAATATTGTACTAATGGTGTGGTCGGGAAAATACTTAGAATTACTACTAAATTAGTTGCTTATACGAACCACCCTACACGGAGAAGTCTTGAATTATAGTTATAGCCAATGATGTTGCCACGACGCTACATCAGCGTAAATTATACAAAGCTCAGTATGACGCCAAATCATTCTGCTTTGTATATATTCTCTAATTTCGCCATAATTTTATCTCTAGGCTTGAAATGGTCAATAGCTGAGTTTTTCACTCTGCCCATTAATAGTTTCTAGCTTTTATTCTCGCTATCAGCATGCTCTTGCCAAGAAGAGTTTAGTTAGCTATCATCTCCCGACTCTTATAGCTAGTGCAAAATGTGCAAATAACTAATTTTTTTTCTCAGTATGCGTGTCGATTAGCAGAAACTCATATTCTGTCACAATCACTACCTTACTCAATTTAATAAGACTGCTCAAACACATTATATACATATAGCCAATGATTTATAATCCATTTTCTAGGATGTTTTTTACAGCACTAAAGATTTCTTATCATTTGCGATTACTGCTATGATAATATTACTTTTTCAGCCATGTATTTGTTATCCTTAGCCAGCTTGAAAATCAGGTATCATCAGCATTTGATAATTTTAAAAACAATAAGATGATAGAAGAATTTAATTTTTAAAAGTTTTCTTTTCCTAATCTAAAATTATTATCATTTTTAGTAAAAATATGATTGCTTCTTCTTTATAAAGTCACTTGTTAAATTGTGTATTAATACATATGTATCAATATAAATTTATTCTTTAAGCCAATCAGATTATGATTGAAACGCTCTACCGAGCAATAAAAATTAAAATTCACACAATTAACACTTGAAAAAGGCAATAACTCCGATATTTTAACCTATTCTTAACCAAAGAGTTATATACTTTGTAGGGGCTAATCTGTACAAATAACACCACACATAATAATCCATGCTTTCCCGTACACCAATAATTAATAAATCTCACTTAACGAGAGCAATTTCAGTAATAGCACTAACAGTCAGTCTTGCTGCTTGTGGCGGACAGGAAGCTCAAAACAATACTTCCACTGGCGATGCAACCCCTGGTGGTGCTACTGATGCTACTGCCTCTAGCCCAGGCAAACTAGATCTTGGTGGAAGAGTATCATTAACTGGCGCTGGTGCTACTTTCCCAGCACCACTGTACAGTCGTTGGTTTTTTGACTTAAACAAGAAATATCCAAGTCTGCAAGTTAACTATCAGTCAGTTGGTAGCGGTGCTGGAGTTGAGCAATTCACCAAAGGTACTGTAGATTTTGGTGCTAGCGACGTGGCTATGAAAGATGAAGAAATTCAAAAAGTGCCACAAGATAAAGGCGTGCTAATGCTGCCTATGGCTGCTGGAAGCATTGTGCTAGCCTACAATGTCCCAGGTGTTGAAGAGCTAAAGCTACCACGGGCAGTTTATACTGATATCTTGCTTGGCAAAATTAAGACTTGGAACGATCCAAAAATTACTGCTGCTAACCCAGGCGTAAACCTTCCCAACCAGCCAATCTCAGTAATATATCGTTCCGATGGTAGCGGTACTACAGGCGTGTTTACAAAACACCTCAGCGCGATCAGCCCTGAATGGAAAAGCAAAGTAGGCGAAGGCAAAACTGTCAACTGGCCTGTGGGAATTGGTGCTAAGGGTAACGAAGGCGTGACAGCTCAACTTCAACAAAATCAAGGCTCGATTGGTTACATAGAGTATGGCTACGCCAAACAAAATAATCTCAATTTTGCTGCTTTGGAAAATAAGGCAGGTAAGTTTGTTAAATACACGGATGAGTCGGGGGCTAAAACCCTGGAAGCAGTGACTCTGCCGGAAAATCTGCGTGCTTTTATCGCAGATCCCGAAGGAGACGAATCTTATCCCATTGTTTCCTACACTTGGATTTTGGCTAATAAAAAGTATCCTGATGCAGCAAAAGCCAAAGCGATGGAAGCAATGATTGAGTACGGCTTGACTGAGGGTCAAAAAGTTAGCGGAGAATTAGGGTATATTCCTCTACCTGCAAACGTAGTTCAGAAAGTGGCTACTGTTGCTGATACCATTAGCCCTGATTACAAAATTGCTGTAGGCGCAAGCAATGACTCAAGCGCGAGTAAATAGGGAATAGTCAATGGTGCAAAGTCCAGAGTCCAAAGTAATAATACTTGACTCTTGACCCTTGACTTTTGACTAATGACTAATCTGGTTCGCTCCCACTTTTTTAAGCGTTCGTGGATAAATTCATTCATGAATACACCATTTCAAAGTGATAGATCTATAGTCAAGCCGCGTTCTGAATTTGAAAAGTCTCTGGATACCAGCTTTATCTGGCTAACGCGGGCTTTTGCCCTGGCGATCGCAGTTGTCTTATTATGGATAGCTATTCAGGTTGCCATTCAAGCGACACCTGCAATTAGAGAGTTTGGTGCCAGGTTTTTAGCTGAAAGTATTTGGAATCCCGTTACCAACATATACGGTGTACTGCCGCAAGTCTACGGAACTTTAGTTAGTTCTTTTCTTGGTCTATTAATATCTGTACCAATTGGCGTTGGCACAGCTATATTACTGAGCGAAAATTGGCTACCGCTATCTATACGGACAGTGTTAATTTTCTTAGTAGAACTGCTAGCAGCAATACCCAGTGTAGTCTATGGCATCTGGGGAATTTTTGTTTTGATTCCTCCGCTGACAGCTTTAGGAAGATGGCTCAATAGTTCTTTTGGTTGGCTGCCAATTTTTAGCACTGTTCCCACAGGCCCAGGGATGTTTGCGGCGGGCATCATCTTAGGTATTATGACCTTGCCGATCATCACAGCTATTTCTCGTGATGCTCTGATTTCTGTACCCTCCAGTTTGCGTCAAGCAGCTTTTGGACTTGGAGCAACTCGTTGGGAAACAATTTTCAAAGTTATTTTACCTGCCGCTTTTTCTGGCATCGTTAGTGCTGTGATGCTTGCTCTTGGTAGGGCGATGGGAGAAACGATGGCTGTAACCATGTTGATTGGTAACTCCAATAACATTAGCCCTTCGTTGTTTGCACCGGCCAATACGGTTGCGTCTTTGCTAGCAAACCAATTTGCCGAAGCAAGTGGACTGCAAGTTTCTGCTCTGATGTATGCTGCTTTGATTTTGTTTGTTTTAACTCTGATAGTAAACGTTTTCGCTGAGTTAATAGTCCTGCGAGTGAAGCGACTGTAGACTGTAACATTTTCGCGTTTTAAAGTTTGTTGAATATGGCTTATACTCCAGACCAATCTCAAAGTGCATTTCTTCGCAGCAGTCTGAAGCGCTCTTCATCTGGGCGATCGCTGTTTAACACAGTAATGACAGTAATAGCATTTATATGTGGGATATTGGCAATTATACCTTTGGTAGCTGTGCTTTCCTACGTTATTATTCAAGGTTTCAGCAGTCTTCGGCCGGGCCTTTTTACTGAGTTGCCACCGCCACCATTGGTACAGGGAGGGGGTTTTGGCAATGCTATCATTGGTACACTGGTCATGGTAGCTATTGGAGCTTTGATCAGTATCCCCATTGGCGTTTTCGCTGCTGTTTATTTGACAGAGTTTAGCTCTGGGAAAATTGCTCGCTGGGTACGCTTTGCGACCAACATTCTTAATGGTGTGCCCTCAATTATTGCCGGGGTATTTGCTTATGGTATTGTGGTAGTCGCAACAGGCACATTTTCTGCGGTTGCTGGAGGCATAGCCCTGTCAGTATTAATGCTGCCAATTATTGTGCGAACCACGGACGAAGCTTTACAGTTGGTATCAAATGATTTGCGCCAAGCCGCTGTTGGTTTAGGTTCAACAAAATTTCAATCCGTGATGCTCGTGGTATTACCAGCAGCAGTACCAGCAATTGTTACAGGGGTAACGCTGTCGATCGCACGAGCAGCAGGAGAAACAGCACCTCTGTTGTTCACAGCTTTATTTTCCCAATTCTGGCCTACTGGTTTATTCCAACCGGCGGCATCTCTGGCAGTTCTGGTTTACAACTTTGCAATTGCTCCCTATAAAAACTGGCAGTCAATGGCTTGGGCTGCATCTCTAATTTTGGTGTTGATGGTTTTGCTTACCAGTATTATTGCTCGCTTGGCAACTCGCCGCAAAATTTACTCATGATTCCAGGGAATTGTCATAAATTGAACAACAGTCAAATTAGAAGTATTAGCATCTATGGCCACTAACATTAGCACCGCCAATCAAACCGACACTGTCTTACGTACTGAAGGTCTTAACATTTACTACGGTAGCTTTCTGGCTGTACGTGATGTTTGGATGGATATTCCTAGAAATCGCGTCACAGCCTTGATTGGTCCGTCTGGATGCGGTAAAAGTACGTTGTTGAGATGTTATAACCGCCTCAATGACCTGATTGAGTCATTTCGAGCAGAGGGAAAGGTTTTTTACTATGGTGAAAACCTATATGCACCCCATATCGATCCTGTAGAAGTGCGCCGTAAGATCGGGATGGTGTTTCAAAAAGCAAACCCTTTCCCCAAATCAATTTACGACAACATTGCTTTTGGGCCCAGACTCAATGGTTACAAAGGTGATATGGATGAACTGGTAGAGCGATCGCTCAGACAAGCCGCTTTGTGGGATGAAGTCAAAGATAAACTCAAGCAAAGTGGTTTATCTCTATCTGGCGGTCAACAACAGCGTTTGTGTATTGCTAGGGCGATCGCAGTTCAGCCAGACGTGCTTTTAATGGATGAACCTTGCTCCGCTCTCGACCCAATTTCTACCCTGCAAGTTGAAGAACTGATCCACGAACTTAAACAACGATATACCGTGGTCATTGTTACTCACAACATGCAACAAGCCTCGCGAGTGTCCGATATGACAGCCTTTTTTAATGTCCAGACAAATGAAAAAGGTGCCCGTACTGGCTACCTCGTAGAATACGACCTTACAGAGGCAATTTTCCAAAATCCTCAGCAAGAAGCGACCAAAGAGTACGTCAGCGGTAAATTCGGTTAAAAATTACCCATTTACTGGGCAGCAATTAGGGATTTGTTAAAGATAAAGCTGGTTCTCGGAGGAAGATAGGGAACTAGCTTTTTAAATGAGTAAGTAGAAAGGCATAAATAAACTCAAAATAGTGCGGGCTAGAAGCCCACCCTTATAAAATACAAGATATTTTACGTTTAATTATGTTGACCTACTTATTAAATAGTTTAAAAGCGGGCAGCGGGAATCGAACCCGCATCAATAGCTTGGAAGGCTATGGTTTTACCACTAAACTATGCCCGCAAATTTCCAACTTAAATATAGTAATACAATCTCAGCTAAAAATCAAGCTAGCGACGCTCTATTTTAATATTTACAACCAAATTGCTGGGAACCGATACCCCATTATTTTGGGCTGGGCGAAATGACACTTTTTGGAAAACTTCAACAAGGAGTTGCTGATATTTGCTTTTCTTTGCTGCTAGCTCCTCGGGATTAATATCTATAATGTTTACTCCTGAATTGCCATTTGCATCACGGGCCATCAAATTGCCATTTTCATCAACTGCTAAAGAAGCGATCAAATCTACACTTTCCAGATCGGGTTCGCTGCGGAGAAAATCTATGGGCAAGTTTTTTGTGTTTTCTCCCAGAGGTTGAGCCAAAATCTCTGGTGGCATATCTTGTCTCACCACTCCTTTTTGGAGCAAATCAATCATTCCCTCTCTAGAAAAAACATCCCAGCTTGCTACCAGTCCTTCACCCGTTTGATTTTCAGGAGGTGATAACTGCGGTGGTGGTTCAACTGATGGATCTATTGTTGGTAGTGGGGTTGACTGGCCAAGTGAGATATTGGCGTCTGGTTGTCCAGGAAGAGGAACGGGTGGGATTTGAGAAATAGGTGGTTGCGACTCCTGTTGTTCATTTGTGGAGGGTGAGGTGTTTTTTGGCAAATTTGTATTATTTGTATCTGTAGTATTGGGAAATGATGAAGCTTGTTTTTGTTTGTCTGGTAGTGAATTTTCTTGTTCTGAAGTAGGTGTATCTGTATTATCAGAGGTTTGTGGTGGAAGTGTGCTTTCAGCAGGCTGTGGATTCTTCGCCGCTGGTGGCACAGGTGCGGGGGTAAACTTGGGAATAAATTCTGGTTTTGTTGTTAGTTGAGGCTGTACTGTTGTTGTTGTTTGCTCAACAGTGGATGTATTAGAGTTTTGTTGCCTCAGAGTTGAGTCATTAGGTTTAGAGGCGATCGCTGTTTTATTGTCAGTTAAAGCGATCGCGTTGTTATCTTCGGAAGCAGGAGCGGGTTTAGCTGTATGTGCTGATGATGTTTGAGTAGTAGATGATGGCTTTGGTGAGACTGGTTTAGCTTGGGGTTGAAATTTTGAACGTTCTGTTGGAGAAATTTCTACTAGTTCAATTGGCACAGCACTACTTGAATACTGCTGCTGTAAAAGGCTCAACCGATATGAGTAGAAGCGCATTAGCCAAAACACAAGCAAGTGCAAGGCTACCGAACCTGCGACTACAGCAATCCATAAACCAGGTGGATCGGTATGTCGCCGACCTATTTGAGATGGAATTGGAGTTTGGTTAGTAACCGAGTTTGTCATAATCTTGCTAATTGCTACTTTGTCCTTCTGGTAAGAGTTTATAGTGGGTGCAAATTTTTTCTCAAATTAAAAGTTAACATTTAGTTCTCTCTGAAGTTATCGTGGTATCGATGAATTTCACGCATATTCTGGCTGAAACTTGTATATGAGGCTATGCCGTTACTCAATCACGCTGATCGTCTGTTTTACTTCCCTGGGTTTGGACTACAGTTCTGCAATGACAGCCACACAACACCCAGTCTCCCAAATTTTAGAACTTGCTCAAGCCAATTCCACAAACCTTGATCGGCAGCCTATTCTCAAACTAGGCAACACAGGGAATGATGTAAAGATATTACAAACCCAACTCAAGGAGCTAGGATACTACGATAGTTTTATCGATGGACAGTACGGCCCAACTACACGAAATGCTGTCTTGAAGTTTCAGCAAGACCAAGGTTTAGTGGCGAATGGCATCGCTGGTACGCAAACTCAGAACCTAGTGCAAGCAGAAGTAGAAAAAAAGCTTAATACTGCCAATCCTACTCCACAGCCTACTACAAATAACAAACAATCCAAAGGACGTGGTTTAGTATGGTGGTTGCTAGTGGCGATAGGTGTTTTGGGAACCGTAGGCGCGCTACTGTACTTCATGAAATGGTTTGGCAAGTCTAAAAAAGTTGTACCTTCACAAGACTCATCTCCGGAAACTATTACTCAAACGGAAACCCAACAAGTCCAGCCACCCTTACAAGAGTTAGACGCCACTCCCCCTAATCCGCAAGCGGCTACCACATCACAACCTCCAACATTACTCCCACCAACAACCACTTCCCGCCTTGCTAAAGTTAACATCGTTGACGAGTTGCTCAAAGATTTAAGCAGTCCCGATCCAACAAAGCGGCGCAAGGCGATTTGGGATTTAGGTCAACAGGGAGACTCACGGGCTATTCAGCCATTAGTCGATCTGATGATAGATGCAGATTCTCAACAGCGCAGCTTAATTTTGGCTGCTTTGACAGAAATTGGCATCCGTACGCTCAAACCGATGAATCAGGCTTTAGCAATGTCTTTGCAACATGAAAGCCCGCAAGTACGGCAAAATGCTATCCGTGACTTAACTCGTATTTATGACATGATGGCTCAAATCAGCCAAATGTTGTGTCATGCTGTACAAGATCCTGATGCTGAAGTCCAAGCAACAGCACGGTATGCTCTTGCACAAATGAATCGTATCCGTAGTTTGCCTTCTCAAGACAAACCATCGAAAAATTCACGGCAAGAACTTAAAAAGCTAGATTAATGGTTATTGAGGAGATGAACTGTAACGCTGACAATTTTCTCGTTAAGGTAGAACCAAATAGGTTTTTGTAGAGATGTGTCATGGTGCGTCTCTACAGTATTTAATATGTATCGCGTTAACGGAACATGGTGTAAATTATAACTATTTAACTTGTAAGCGCGATAGTTTAAACAGCCAGTGAAAAAGTATAATCTCAACTCAAAAACAATTCTCTTATCCCCCTACTACCAATTTCCACTGCCAACGCTGCCAACAGAAAACCCAAAAGCTGAGTAATAATTACCTCACCTTCTGCACCAATCCACCGATCGATAAAGTTTGCCTGTCGCAAAATTAACCAACTGACTAACATCGCTGCAACAATCCCTACCAACACACCAATATGTGGATTGGGAGATTCTGACATTAACAACATTACGGTCGTTAGTGTACCAGGGCCTGCCAGCAGTGGCAAAGCCAGAGGAGTAATTGCCACATCGCGCTCTTGGTCAATGACTGGAGTATCTAATTCTCCTTGAAGCATTTGTAAAGAAATTAACAACAGTAGCAGTCCTCCAGCTACTCGCAACGACCCCATACTTACATCCAAGTAACTCAGAATCAATTGACCAGCACAGGCAAAGAGCAACAGTACTACTATTGCTACCACAATGGCTTTATCTATCACTTTGTTTCTTCGTTCTGGTTCCATACCTTTGGTCAAAACCAAAAGTACTGGTATGTTACCGACTGCATCCGCAAGTACAAACACAGCAATGAAAGTTTTAATCAGAATAGATGCGTCCACAGCAGACAGAATTTATCAAGATTTTCTAACAACCTAACCTGAATTTAGTCCAATTTCCAAGCAACCATAGGAAGAGAGTGGGAGATGGGGAGATGGGGAGAGTAGGGGACGACTAACCACTAACTATTAACTACTAACCACTAACTACTAACAAATAACCAATGACAAATGACTAAAAGATAAAGATTATATTTTGATAATCTACTTTGTATAACAGTTGTTAAATCTATGAAATCTTATTTAGCCGCCGCTATTCAAATGACAAGTGTGCCTGACCTAGAAAAAAATTTGGCACAAGCAGAGGAATTAATCGATTTAGCCGTACATCAAGGTGCTGAATTGGTGGGTTTACCAGAGAATTTTCCTTTTATGGGAGAAGAAAAGGATAAACTCGCTCAAGCTGATGCGATCGCCCACAAAACAGAAATATTCTTGAAAACAATGGCGCAGCGCTATCAAATTACCATCTTAGGTGGCGGTTTTCCCGTTCCTGTGGAGGGTACAGGCAAAGTCTACAATACAGCCTTACTCCTCGATCCCAACGGTCAAGAACTCCTGCGCTATCACAAGGTACACCTATTTGATGTTAATGTCCCTGATGGCAATACCTATCGAGAATCTAGCACAGTGATGGCTGGTAAAGAACTACCCTCTATTTATTGTGGTGAAAAATTAGGTAATCTTGGACTTTCGGTTTGTTACGATGTCCGCTTCCCCGAACTTTACCGTCATCTGGCATCCAAGGGAGCAGATGTGATGTTTGTTCCCGCTGCTTTCACTGCTTTCACAGGTAAAGACCACTGGCAAGTCTTGCTGCAAGCCCGTGCAATTGAAAATACTTGCTATGTGATTGCACCAGCACAAACCGGACTGAATTACAACCGCCGTCAAACTCACGGACATGCAATGATTATCGACCCGTGGGGAATGATTTTAGCTGATGCTGGCGAAAAACCGGGAGTTGCGATCGCCGAAATCAATCCTTCGCGCCTCGAACAAGTCCGCCGTCAAATGCCGTCTTTGCAACACCGCGTATTTTAATAGTTTACGGTCATTAGGCGCGAGCGATCGCGTCTCTACTAGGGGAGTTCCAAATAAAAAAACATCCCAAATTTTCTTGTGGGATGGGTGTCTTCACCCGTCCCATTTAACGAGAATTAGAGCTTTTAGCTCTCTCACTCGAATGTTACAAAATATCAGTAATAGTTTGTAATTGTAAAAAAATTGAACTTTTGCAATTTGTGCTGTCTCTATAATCAAAATATAAAAATCTAATCATATTACAAAAGGTGTCTGCAATTGAATAAGCGAACTTTTAAATTTTGTTTAACAGCTATTGTATCGCCACTATTCTTATGGGCTTGCAGTCCAAATAACACCTCACAGCAAGTAACTCCTACTAGTTCCCCAGCAGCCCAACAAAACTCATCTGCTGCCAACAAAGTTCAAGTAACTGTCAAAGAAATGGCAGTCCAGCTATCACCATCCACAGTCCCAGCGGGGCCAGTGGAATTTGTGGCGAACAATCAAGGAAACCTTGACCATGAAATGGTAGTTATTAAAACCGACTTGCCATTAGATAAGCTACCGCTTAAAGGCGATCGGCTTGACGAAGATAAAGCAGGCAAAAAAATTGGTGAGATTGAAGAAGAGGAACTCACAAGTGGTGCAACCAAAACACTCGCAGTGAATCTAACTCCAGGTAATTATCTAATAGTTTGCAACTTACCAGGACACTTCCAAGCCGGGATGAGAACTTTTCTCACAGTCAAATAAAACAAAAAACCGGGGAACAAACGCTACCCGGCTTAGTCAAACTAGTGTGAGAATCCTCAGTTATCTAGGGACACAGCTAGCTGTGAGGTGTCCCTATTTACTTATTTTCTCAAGTTATAGAGCAACAGTTTTCTTAATTGCAGCGCTGAGTTCGCCTTTAGCATACTTAGCAGCAAATTCTTCCAAAGAAACCTGCTTAATCTTGCTAGCGTTGCCAGCAGTACCAAATTGCTGGTAGCGATCGGCACAAACTTTTTGCATGTACTTAATAGAAGGCTTGAGGAAGTGACGGGGGTCAAATTCCTTAGGATCTTTTGCCAAAGCTTCCCGGACGGCGGCGGTAATTGCCAGGCGGTTGTCGGTATCGATATTTACCTTACGCACACCGCTCTTGATGCCTTTTTGAATTTCTTCCACGGGTACGCCATAGGTTTCGGGAATAGCACCACCGTACTGGTTAATTAAAGCAATCAAATCTTCGGGTACGGAGGAGGAACCGTGCATTACCAAGTGAGTGTTGGGCAGACGGCGGTGAATTTCTTCAATGCGGCTGATTGCCAAAATTTCGCCAGTTGGCTTGCGGGTGAACTTGTAAGCACCGTGGCTAGTACCAATCGCAACTGCCAAAGCGTCTACTTGGGTTTGCTCGACAAAGTCAACAGCTTGATCGGGGTCGGTTAGCAATTGGTCATGGGAGAGTTTACCTTCAAAACCGTGACCATCTTCTTTGTCGCCCATACCAGTTTCCAGAGAACCCAAGCAACCGAGTTCGCCTTCAACGCTGACACCTAGTGCATGAGCTACTTCCACCACTTGGCGAGTGACTTTGACGTTGTATTCGTAGCTAGCAGGGGTTTTAGCATCAGCTTCCAGGGAACCATCCATCATCACACTAGTAAAGCCGTTTTTAATTGCTGAGTAGCAAGTAGCAGGCTCGTTGCCATGATCTTGGTGCATGGCAATAGGCAGATCGGGATAGGTTTCCACTGCTGCTAAAATCAGGTGACGCAAGAAATTTTCGCCAGCATACTTGCGAGCACCACGAGAAGCTTGCAAAATCACGGGGCTATCTGTTTCATGGGCAGCCTGCATAATCGCTTGAATCTGCTCCATGTTGTTCACGTTATAAGCTGGGATACCGTAATTGTTCTCAGCCGCGTGATCCAACAGCAGCCGCATTGGCACGAGCGCCATAGATAGTCCTCCTAATGTAGTTGTCAGCTAATCGGTTTGAAGTATAGCGTAAATAAATATTACGCCAATCTTAAAAAAATATTGTGGGCTTATAGGAAATTATAACTAGTGATGGGTGTCTATAGTTGAAAAAGTTTGCGCTGTAGCTTGAAATGAACAATATAATGCTTATAGATGTCATGCATATTATTTATGTTTTTAAATGGGTCGCCTGGGATTCGAACCCAGAACTAATCGGTTAAAAGCCGAGTACTCTACCATTGAGTTAGCGACCCTTATTTTTGCAAATCGCAACTTCATCAATTTAGCACAACCATCTGTGGATTTGCAAGGAGATTTAGAAAAAATTTGCTGAAATTTTCACTGTTGCCGAACAGGTAGCTCCCGGTTCCAAAACTGTCAGATCCTCACCTGTATTGATAGCATTACGAGAGGCGCTCCAAGGTTCAAGGCAGTAGAAGTCCTTGCCTTTGAGCGTCCAAAACACAAGCGTGGAAAAGACACGATCGTATTCCAGCGTTAGTTTTAGTTTCCGACTGCGATCGCTAACGGTGGCAAACTGCCCGCTTAATGGTTTAAATGCCACATCAATTTCATCCTTGGTAAAGTCAAATTTACCATTAAAGGTATGAATTTCCTTGCTTCGTTGGTCTTGGTACTTTTGGGCAAGAATTTCAAACTCTAGCTGAGTTTTATCCTGTGTCAGAAAGTAAGGATGAAACCCAAAAGAAAAGGGCATTGCTTGCGAGGAACGATTGGTATACTGTTGCTGGATTTCTAAGGTATTGCCTTGGATTACGTAGCTGAAAGCTAAATGAAAATCAAAGGGATATACTGTCTTTGTTTTCTCGTTGCTGGAAAGATGAAGCTTCAGAAAAGTCTTATTTTCAGCAGACACCTGCTCATGTTCCCACGGCAGATCGCGAGCAAAGCCATGTTGTTTGAGTGTATACTGCTGCCCTTGGTAAGTGTAAGTATTATCCGGTAAATTTCCGCAGATAGGAAATAAAATCGGAATACCGCCTCTAACACTAAGTTCAGGGTTAGCAAAGCGTTCTTCATCCAAGTAGAGCATTTCTTGCCCTTGGACTCGCCAATGCGTGATAATACCGCCGCGTTCTGGTACCACTTCTAGCTGAGAGTTGGTGGTGCGATCGCAAAGAATTAAAGTTAGGTATTGTCTTTGTTCTTGTGAAATATCAAACACGACTTTTTTAATGATGAATTATAAATTATGAATTATGAAATTATGAAATTTTTTAGCATTCATAATTCATAATTCATAATTTCTACTAGTCTTCGGCAAATACGTAGCGATACAATTCGCTGGGATCTGGCTCGGGGCTACTTTCGGCGAACTTCACCGCTTCTTCTATCTCTTGCTGTATCCTGCGATCAATCTCTTTTAATTCTTGATCTGTCGTCAGGTTTTGTTCTGTAAGATAAGCAGCAAATTTCTTAATTGGATCGCGGGCAAACCAAAATTCTTTCTCAGCCTTGCTTCGCAATTCATCAGGATCTGCCAGAGAGTGACCTCGGAAACGATAAGTGAGTGCTTCAATTAAGGTTGGGCCTTCACCAGCACGGGCACGGGCTACAGCTTCTTGTGCCACTGCACGCACTGCCATGACATCCATACCGTCTACTTCCACACCCACCATGTTAAAGACACTGGCTTTTTTATAAATCTCTGGGTCAGAAGTTGCTCGTTCATGAGCCATACCAATAGCCCACTTGTTATTCTCAACTACGAAAATTATGGGCAATTTCCACAGCGCTGCCATGTTCAAGGTCTCAAAAAATTGACCGTTGTTACAAGCACCATCGCCAAAAAAACAGGCTGTAACTTGGTCAGCGCTTTCATCACCCAACGCTTCCCGTCGGTATTTAGTTTGAAAAGCCGCTCCAGCTGCTACGGGAATACCCTCAGCTACGAAAGCATAGCCGCCCAGCAAACGATGTTCAGCAGAGAACATATGCATGGAACCACCGCGTCCTTTACTGCAACCTGTGGCTTTGCCAAATAACTCTGCCATTACCTCTTTTGCTGGTACTCCCGCACTTAAAGCATGAACGTGATCGCGATAGGTACTGCAAACGAAATCTTCACCCGGTCGCATTGCTCCTTGAATCACGCCTGTGGAGACTGCTTCTTGACCGTTGTACAGGTGGACAAAACCAAACATTTTGCCCCTGTAGTACATTTCCGCGCACTTGTCTTCAAAGGTGCGCCCTAATACCATATCTTCGTATAACCGCAAGCCTTCTTCTTTGCCGATCTGTGCGGTGGTTACATCAAATTTAGGTAAAGTGCGTTCTTGAATCATTATTTCTCTATCATCCCCGTAGTAACACTTAAAGTTACCATTTTTAGATAAATTGGATAAGTTACGCTCGCATAAGGAGTCAAAAATTAAACAGTTATTGACTACTACTATTTTATGTTTTGTCTTTGAGGGGTAAGATGACAACCTTAGACCCTAGACTACCAATCAGGATAGCTTGCTTTCTGCATATTCATTAACAAATTAAAAAAACAAAACCTCTTATGGTTTTACTTCTCTAGATAATTGTCACAAAGAATTAATTATGTTATATTTCAGTGCGCTTGCAAGCAGCAGCAAACCTCTAATAGGATGCTTGTTTGATCGAATGGTGGGGAAACCCCCTCTAAACCAGCCGCAGAAATGTTCAAGTCATATACCCCGGCAAGAAAAAAATCAAAATTTCTTGCCAGAAAAATATAATTGGCATTGTCACCCAAAAAAATGGGAGGGTAAAAGTAAACTTGTTGCAAAACACACTTGTTGTGTGAAAACAACGAGTTATTATTATGGCACGCTTTTACACTCCTGGGATGTTCTAGGAGAATTATATCTACCACGCTGCAGGGGAAGTAGGCTGTGCGAATTCCGCTAGATTACTACCGAATTTTAGGACTACCTTTGGCGGCAAGTGAGGAACAATTGCGGCAGGCACATGGCGACCGCCGACAGCAACTGCCGCGACGCGAGTATTCCCAGGCAGCGATTAATTCTCGCAAACAACTTATTGAAGAAGCTTACGTGGTTTTATCAGATCCGAAAGAACGCAGAGCCTACGATCAACTATATTTAGCTCATGCCTATGGTTCAGAGGGCAATCGCAATGCTGCCGTAGCGCTAGAAAATCGTACTGGCGATCGCTATGATGTTCTTGAATCCCACAGCCTCAGCATTGACATTAACCAAGACGAATTAGTTGGTGCTTTGCTGATTTTGCAAGAGTTAGGAGAGTACGAACTAGTACTGAAATTAGGTCATCCATACCTGGTGAATAACAGTTCTACAGCCGTCAAAGCAGGCAACTTTCTAGAAAGAGACGAATTTGGTGAACTAGCTCCGGAAAAGGCAGATATTGTTCTCACTGTTGCTCTTGCCTGTTTAGAATTGGGTCGGGAAGAATGGCAACAAGGTCACTACGACAATGCCGCCGCATCCCTGGAAACAGGTGATGGACTTTTAGCAAAGCATAGTTTATTCCCGCACATTCGGGCTGAAATTCAGTCAGACCTTTGTAGACTGCGGCCATATCGAATTTTAGAGTTACTTGCACTACCAGAAGAAAAAGCTGCCGAACGCCGCCAAGGTTTGCAATTATTACAAGAGGTTTTAGACGAGCGCGGTGGCATTGATGGTACTGGAGACGATCAATCTGGTCTAAACATAGATGACTTTCTGCGCTTTATTCAGCAGTTGCGTAACTACTTAACAGTTGCAGAACAACATAAATTATTTGAAGCAGAAAGTCAGCGTCCTTCTGGTGTAGCCACATACTTGGCTGTTTACGCGTTAGTAGCACGGGGATTTACTCAACGTCAACCTGCTTTGATTCATCAAGCAAAACAGATGCTGATGCGTCTGAGCAAACGTCAAGATGTGCATTTAGAACAGTCGTTATGTGCTTTATTATTGGGGCAAACTGAAGAAGCTAGCCGTGCCTTAGAACTGAGTCAAGAGTATCAAGCCCTAGCTTTTATTCGGGAAAATTCTCGCAACTCTCCTGACTGGCTGCCGGGTCTGTGTTTATATGGTGAACGGTGGTTGCAAAGCGAAGTTTTTCCCAACTTCCGAGATTTAGAAAATCAGCGGGCTTCTCTGAAAGATTATTTTGCTGACCAACGGGTACAAGCTTATTTAGAGCAACTGCCTTTGTCAGCAGAAACCCCTGAAGAAGGGGCAACAATCAACCGCCAGTCATATTCCCATACACAGACAAATCCTCAGAATCGTCACAGCGATCCCAGCGTAGTTTATCGACAATTTCCTAATAACAGAGCCAATGTAGGAAAAGTTCCAGAAGCACCAAATTACAACAGACCTGAATATTCACAATACTCACCATCTCAGTTTCCGCCATCACCCCCTACTTCAACAACTGAAGATACACAAGTAGAAACGGCCGTCGCACGCTTTCCTAGCGCCGAACGTATTGGCAGAATTAATAGTCATTACGTCAGTAATCCAGCTAAAACTCCTGTACCCTCCCGACCTCAAACGCAAAGAAGGCGTAAATACTCTCCTGGTGCTAGTCATGGAGGACGTACTTGGGAACAGCGTCCAATCACTACACGTCGGCGGCGGTCTGTGACTCGCAACCTTAAAGTCAAACGGTTGTTGTGGATTGTGTTGGCTGCTGTGGCAAGTATATTAGCGTTATTGCTGATGATTTCAACCACTGTGAGATGGTTAAATAATCTATTTTCACCAGCACCAGTTTTGAAAGGTAAACCGTTGGTTGTACAACTAAACGAACCACCAGTACCTATTCCTGACCGTGACAGCCAACCACATTTTTCGGAAGGGCCTCTGACAGCAACAACGGCAGAGGAAATTGTTCAGACTTGGCTGGCAACTAAAGCAGCAGCTTTGGGGCCAAATCATGAAATCGATGATTTAGAGAATATTTTAGCGGATTCAGTCCTCGCTCAATGGCAACTCATTGCCCAAGAGGAAAAGAAAAATAATCGCTATCGCAAGTACGAGCACAGTATCAAAGTGGAAAGATTAGACGCCAATCCCACGGATAACAATACTGCTGCTGTTGAAGCTTCTGTAACTGAAGCGGCTGATTTTTACGAAAACGGTCAAATTAATCGGCAGAAGTCTTATAACGAGACAGTACGAGTTAGGTATAACTTGATTCGGCAGTATGGCGAGTGGCGTATTCGCGAAATGTCTGTAGTCAATAAAGTAAGTTAAGAGCGCCCCACAAGCGGGAAGTCAAAAGCATGCCCAAGGGGCGCAGCGAAGGGTCAAAAGTCAAAAGTCTTAAACCCCTCGTTATGCATAGAAGAAACACTTGAAACTAAAAAGCTCGATTTTATAATGGTTTTGGCGAGTGTTTATTGAGAGTTAGTAAATATTGGCTAGTAATTGGTAACTAGATGGCTTGATCTTGCTACCAAAATAATTATATTGCTTGTCTATTTTTTAGCTCTAAAGAGATCCTGTTCTTGTTTATCTGTATATAAAAAAATTAATAAACTTAACAAATATCAGTTTTTGATGGAGTGCACCCTTAAACAATTTATTCACCCGGTAGTTTTTTGTTTCTTAAAGTGGTCTAATTATCTACTCAAGCCTGAGCACAAGCCTCTGGCGGAATCGGTATAAGCTGAGGAGTTGCCAAGGTGGTTCCCTGTCTATACCAGATGCCATCAACCTCAAAACTCTCGAATTGGGTTGTGAGGATTGCCCAAGTTTGCTCGTTTAGTCCACCACGGTAAGTCATAGTGAATCGGCTCTCTTGACGTAATCTTCGTTCCAGTTCTGCCAAATCTTGAGGTAACCAAAATCGAGTCATCACCCTTTGAGTCGCAACATCAGGGGAAGTTTGTAACATATCAGACATGCGTCTGTTAATAATGATTTGCTTTTGGTTATCTTTTCGGACAATACTAACTGGACGCTCGCTTTCAGCAGCAGCAATCATTCGTCTTAACAACCCTACTGGTAATCGCAACTGACTGCAAAAGACCTCACCTTCTAGAGGTAAGATCCGCTCGGCAGTTTCGGCGGGTGTAGGCGGTCTTTGGGATGCCATCCACCCGTAAAATTCTATGGGTCGTTTGCAGTGTCTCCAACCGATCCGCACCTTACCATTGATTTTTGCTGCGGTTTCGCTGAGAGCATCTCCATAGCTTTTGGCAAGGTGCGTAGCGTCTCTCTTGGTAGGGGCAAGGATTGAAACCCCATCGTAGGAAAATTTATAGTTCCAGCCTGGTTGGTTTAGGACTTTCAGAACACTCGTGCTCATCTTTCACACCACTAAAATCATTACTTAGGGAACTAAAAGTTCGTTGCCAAATCATTTTTTGTTCTTCCTCGGGGATACCCAAAGTAGATGCAATGATGGCAAAGTCTCCTGGTGTGGGCAGAACTTCCCCTTTGGCGAGCACTTGCAAGTTTTTTAAGCCGCAGCGCTTCAGTTTTGTCATGTTGGCTCGAACTACATCGGCAATTGTGATCGGACGATTTGCCTGTCCGGATTTGGAAGAGTTGGACGCTTTTTGGGCTAGCCATTCACGGAGCATCTCTTCTAATGCGTCGCTTTGGGATACTCCCTCACGAGCACAGAAGCTTTTGAAGTCCCGTGCCAACTCTACCGGAACGTAACCACTGACCTGCTTGTAATCTTCAGAACGTCTTCTGTCGGTCATGATGTGGACTTATCAAGATCATACTAGTCTTCCTCTTGTTACATGATATCCAAATTGTTTGACATGATTTTTTGTCAATTTTAAATGAATGATTGACATGAAAAAATGACAAGAGCTAGTATGGGTATGTAAAGGTGAAAAGTCAATGACATACGACAGTAAGTCATAAAGTGCGGTAAGTCAATGACATACCGCAACAAGCTAAAAAAAGTAGATGCCCCTGATACCTAGTTTGCTACCCTGATAACTACCTTGCGGGTGAAAATAAGGGGCTTTTTCCCCTACTTGGCTTATTATAGGGTACTTAAGTATACGTTTTTGCAAACGTTCATAGATTTTGCTACAAATTTTTCACGTTTACCATAGAGAAAACTAAAGAAAGACTTAGCAAAGGAGTTTTGCTCAAGCGTTTTACCTTTGTTGTATTAAATAATTCGCAACTACTTTGGATTACTAACGACCAAAACTCAAAAAATAAAAATAACTCGTAATTCCCATTCTTGGTCTTGACGAATAAGTTCTATTTGGCGAATGAATTCGCGAAAATAAAATCGTCGCTCTGCTTCTGATAAGTCTAACCAAAATTGGGGAATAGAAACTGCAACGGCAACAGAACACAAATTTACAGGTGGTAAGGTTGCCAGATTTGCTTGCAGTACAGATATTTCGGTGCGGAGTTTGTATGCTCTTAGTTTAGCTGTCTCTGTATCTAAAATCCCAGTTTCTATTAAAGTTGGTAACTGATTGAGTATTTCTTGCTGACGAGCGATCGCATTGTCTAAATTATTCTTTATCCCATCCAACTGGGGAGAATTCATCTTTGCCACCGCGATTGGCAAGTCGCGACAAACTGCTTGAATAGTGCTATCTAATACTTCTTGGTAGGAAATGGCACGACATTTAGGACGTTTGGTGCAGCTGATAGGACGCAAATAAAGATACTCTTTATCTTGGTTGCGGATGGTGACGCGAGCAATACTCATGTGTGATTGACACTCCCCACAGACAACCAACCCCGCCAGAGAACGCGGCGCACTCGCAGTTCGCGATGGTAAACGACTGTTGCGGCGCAAGAGTCGATCAACCTGTGCTGCTTCTTCCTTTGAAATAACAGGAGTGTGGGTATCGGAGATAATTTCCCCATTCTGATAAGCAGTACTACCTCGATAGACTGGATTAGTCAACCAACGACGCCCGGTGGTGACAGAAATTTTCTTGCCGTATTTTTTCGCGAGGTAACGCACTGCCCCGCGTAGTGAACCATAAAGCAGAAAGTGTTCAAAAAAATCCTTGACTACAGGGGAGGTAGTACGGTCTAAAATGTATTTATTTTTACTTTTTTTATAGCCGTAAGGTGCTTTCCCTGGTGGGGGACAAGCATTCAAACGGTTGCGGGCGTGAGCTTGGCGGATACGATGGCTGTGTTGCTGGCGTTGAATTTCATGTAGCAATTTTAGTAACTCAGCACGGGGATTAGGGAATTGATCGGCAGAATTGTAACCTTGCTCAACTGCAACCAGGGTGATCCCCATTGTTTCGAGTTGGGAAAGGCGATCGCTCACTTCCTCAACAGTATCTCCCAATTCTTCCAAACGGCGAACGATCAGATAATCGGGAGGATTAGTTTTGCAGTCAGTGAATAATAGTTGTAATTGCGATCGCTGTCCTAAATCTTGATAAACTCGATCCACCTGCCATTCTCCCCAACTAGTGGACGCGGGAGTAGTTTCTAAGAGGGGATCGGTGTAGGTGTAAGCAAATATTTTCATCAGTTAGTCATTAGTCATTAGTCAAGAGTCAAAAAAAGTTAGTGGTTAGTAGTTAGTAGTAGTTATTTCTCCCTCTCTCCCCCTCTCCCACTCCTCCACCTTCACTGCTGACCTAACTCAATCACATTTCCATCCGGATCTTGGGTAAAAAGAGCGGAGCGACCAGAAGCACTTGGTTGTATTGGACAGTTATAATTTAAGAGCTGCTGTTTAGCGGCATCTAAGTCGGAAACTAAAAAAGCAATGTGGGGATTGCGTCCCCATTTTTCATGTTTGGGTTCAGTTGGGACGGTTGGCGCAACGATGAGGTGGATTTGATACTCGCCGACTTGATACCAAGCACCAGGAAATTTCATTGGGCGTTCGACTTTGGGTAGTCCCAATACAGTGCTATAAAAATGTTCGGAACGTTCTAAGTCAGTAACGAGAATGGCTGTGTGAAGACACTGAGTAATCTGCATAGTTGCGCAATCACGATTGGGTTTAATTAGATTGTGACTTAGTTTGAACGGCTCCTAGTGTAGAGGAAAACAGGTCAAAATTCGAGTGTGATTTCCAAAGTGAGTTGATAATTGCGCTACGCCTCCTCAAATTCCCGCAATTTTTGGTGTTACTTTATGGAGAAAGTACTCAGGTAGGAGCAACACAAAAGTTGTCAGAACGTGAAAATCTTTGTATTAATATTCCCAGACTTTCTATTATCATCCCTACACTCAACGAGGCGGAGAATATCAAAGCTGCATTAGCTAGTACTCAACCCAGTACAAATGTTGAAGTAATTGTGGTGGATGGCGGTTCAAAAGATAAAACGGTAGAAATCGCTAAGTCTGTTGGTGTCACAGTCATCTCATCTATAGCCGGACGTGCTAACCAAATGAATGTAGGTGCTGTAGCTGCAAGCGGTGATATTTTGCTATTCCTTCATGCTGATACCCGTTTACCTATTGGTTTTGATGTTATGGTTCGCACAGCATTAGCACAGCCTGGGATTGTAGCTGGTGCGTTTGCTTTGCGAATCGATGCAGAAATGGGGAGTTTGCGGCTGGTGGAATGGGGTGTGAATGTGCGATCGCGTTTTTTACAAATGCCCTACGGCGATCAAGCAATTTTTTTAACTAGACAGATATTTAACGAAATCGGTGGCTTTCCTGAATTACCTATTATGGAAGACTTTGAACTGATGCAGCGTTTAAAAAGTCTAGGGAAAATTGCGTTTATTCCAGTGCCAGTTATTACATCAGCACGCCGCTGGCTGCAAAAAGGAATTTGGCAAACAACGCTGCTGAATCAAATAATCATTATTGCTTATTACCTGGGTGTCTCCCCCATGCGAATTTGGAGTTGGTATCGTCGGGAAAAACTTAGGAGACTTTAAGCTGTTTCTCATTTAGCTTAAGTATTTTGTTAGTTGTTGGTAGTTGATGGTTGGTGGTTAGTAGTTAGTAGTTAGTGGTTGGTCGTCTCCCACTCCCCCCAACTCCCCATCTCCCTGAGTTCCTATAAACTCCCATGCACCAAAAACACAAACGCTTTCTCAAACCCAAACTCAAACTGATACTGTTATTTTGTCTAGTTACTACCCTGCTCATTGCTGCCAAATCCTTGAATCTTCAAGAATTTTTGCAGTCATCTATTACCTGGATTCAAAGCCTTGGTTCATTTGGTGCGATAGCGTTTATTCTTATCTATAACTTGGCTACATTACTATTTATACCTGGTTCTCTACTGACACTGAAAGGTGGTTGTTTATTTGGCTTCTTTTGGGGGTCTGTTTATGTATTAATCGCAGCAATTTTGGGAGCAACTGTTGCATTTTTAATCGGACGTTATTTATCACGAGATTGGGTTTGCCGACAGTTAGAAAAACATCCTAAATTTAAAGCGATTGATCGAGCAGTTGGTAAAGAAGGATTCAAAATAGTCCTATTGACTCGCTTGTCTCCTCTCTTTCCATTTAACTTGTTAAATTATGCTTTCGGAATTACCCAGGTTTCGCTAAAAGACTATATCTTGGGTTCTATTGGCATGGTTCCAGGTACTGTGATGTACGTTTATATTGGTTCTCTTGCTGGCAACCTAGCAATGATTGGCACTCCCACTCAGCCAACTACTCCAGCAACTCAAATAGGGCAATGGGTGATGCAAGGAATTGGATTTATTGCTACTGTGGCGGTGAGTGTTTACGTAACAAGAGTAGCTCAAAAATCTCTCAAAGAAAGCGTGGAAAATAACTAGAAAATAGGAATTAAATAAGATAAAAATCATCAAAATTAAACTAGATAAAATTGCAAACAAAAAATCAACCATCTCTGTAAATTTGTGGTTGCTCAAATTATAGAATTTGAGTACTAAAAGTAAATTATCAAGTAGATTGTACTCGTAATTAACAGTCATGAAAAATAAACTTATATCTACTCAAAAATTGCAGAAAATTTTCAAATTAGGTGTCTTAACTTTATTTGCATTTAGTATTGCTTTTTGGTCAAATGCAGACCCTGCATTAGCACAAGAATCTGTGAATACGCAAGGATTCAATCCTCAAGAATGGTTGCGAAATGCCTTGCAGTGGATTGACAGCCTGGGTACATTCGGGGCGATCGCATTTATTGCCCTCTATATCATCGCTACCGTCGCTTTTTTGCCAGGTTCCATCCTCACCTTAGGTGCTGGCGTTGTCTTTGGTGTAGTTTGGGGTTCTCTCTACGTCTTCATCGGTGCAACCTTGGGGGCGATCGCCGCTTTCCTTGTCGGACGTTATTTAGCA
The DNA here is from genome assembly GCF_013388695.1 of Fischerella sp. Taxonomy (NCBI): domain Bacteria; kingdom Bacillati; phylum Cyanobacteriota; class Cyanophyceae; order Nostocales; family Hapalosiphonaceae; genus Fischerella; species Fischerella sp. Next base: position 11,854 of record NZ_JACAEU010000120.1, on the reverse strand, counting down.
AGGGGATGGGTAGCCAAGAAAATTGCAGATAACAAAAAATTTGCTGCAATTGACCGCGCAGTTGGTAGAGAAGGACTAAAAATTGTTCTGTTAACCCGTCTTTCCCCCATATTTCCTTTCAATTTATTAAACTACGCCTTTGGCATTACCGATGTTTCGCTCAAAGACTACTTCATCGGTTCTGTCGGTATGATCCCTGGAACAATCATGTACGTTTACATCGGTTCCTTGGCTGGAAATCTTGCCATGATTGGCACACAAACTCAACCTACCAACCCCACCGTTCAATGGGCAATTCGGATTATTGGTTTTATTGCTACAGTCGCCGTGACACTTTATGTCACACGTATTGCCCGCAAAGCTTTAGAACAAGAGGTTAATGGTTAGTGGTTAATAGTAAACAACCAACTACTACCTACTAACTACTAACTACTAACTACTAACAATTAGGGAGTTACCAATGTCCAATTCTGAATTCCAAAAAGTTATAGTTAGCCCAATTGATGAGTATAACCAGACATTGGTTTCTTACGTGCATCCACCAGACTGGGTTAACCCTAAACCTGCCCATTGTTACGACTTAGTTGTGATTGGTGCAGGTACAGCGGGATTGGTAGTGGCGGCGGGTGCAGCGGGTCTGGGTTTAGGTTTGAAGGTGGCATTAATTGAAAAGCATCTGATGGGTGGAGATTGCTTGAATGTTGGTTGTGTGCCATCAAAGTGCGTGATCCGGTCTTCGCGCGTAGTGGGTGAAATGTGGAATGCCAAAGACTTCGGAGTTCACGTTCCCCAAAATATTGAAGTAGATTTTCCCGCAGTTATGGCAAGGATGCGACGGCTTCGGGCTGGTATTAGCCATCACGACTCAGCCAAACGCTTTCAAAAGTTGGGAGTCGATGTTTTTTTGGGTAGCGCTAATTTTGCAAGTAACAATATTGTAGTAGTTGGTGACAAGACCCTACGCTTTAAAAAAGCTGTAATTGCCACTGGTGCAAGGGCTGCACGCCTCTCCATACCAGGAATTGAAGAAGCTGGTTATCTGACTAACGAGACAGTTTTTTCCCTCACGCAACGACCACAACGTTTGGCGGTGATTGGTGGTGGCCCGATCGGTTGCGAATTAGCACAAGCATTCCGACGTTTGGGTTGTGAGGTAGTACTTTTCCATCGCGGTTCTCACATCCTCAATAAAGAGGATGCTGATGCTGCTGAAATTATTCAAAATGTTTTTATTAAAGAAGGAATTCGTTTAGTATTGGGCTGTCAGATGCAGCGGGTGGAAAATAATATCAAAGGCAAGACGCTTTACTTTAGCTGCAATGGTCAAGAAGATTCAGTCACAGTAGATGAAATTTTAGCTGGTGCGGGAAGGGTTCCAAATGTCGAAGGCTTGAATTTAGAAGCTGTGGGAGTAGAGTACGACCAGCAGCAGGGTGTCAGGGTAAATGATTACTTGCAAACCACCAATCCCAAGATTTATGCAGCAGGTGATATCTGCATGAACTGGAAGTTTACCCATGCTGCTGATGCAGCGGCGCGGATTGTCATTAAGAATACGCTGTTTTCACCCTTTGGTTTGGGACGTTATAAACTTAGTAGTCTGATCATGCCTTGGGTGACGTATACTGACCCAGAAATTGCTCATGTGGGAATGTACGATCGCGAAGCCCAGCAAAAAGGCATTGATTTTAATACGATCAAGATACCTTTTAGTAGTGTAGATAGAGCGATCGCCGATGGTGAAGAGGAAGGCTTTGTCAAAATCCTCCACAAAAAAGGATCTGATGAAATTCTCGGTGCAACTATCGTTGCTAGTCATTCGGGTGAAATGATTTCAGAAGTCACCACAGCAATAGTTAATAAAATTGGTTTGAGCAAGCTGAGTAGCGTCATTCATCCTTATCCGACGCAAGCGGAAGGTATTAAAAAGGCGGCGGATGCCTATCGGCGGACATTGTTGACACCGAATACCAAGCGCTTCTTGGGATTGCTGACAAAATTGTCTTGAGTCAAATGATTTTTACCTTTATGTCTTAGTACAACATTGCATAAGTTGATAGCGAAATTTTTGCACCAAGACTCTGCGCCCCTCTGCGCTTACTCTGCGCCCCTCTGCGTTTCAAATTGCTACTCTTTTACGCAAATCGGAACTTCAACTTTAATTTTGTACAATTCCAAGGGCTGCGATCGCACCTCAATGTCCTAATACACTCAGCGAGGCAGAATATCATCTAAGCGAAGTTGAAGACGGGGCAAAAGCGGTGAGTTAATTGATTGATTTAATCGATATTGTTGTTGAATATAGGTGTCTTCAACGAGTTGACAGACGGTAAAGGTTGGTTGTTTGGGTTTACCAATAAATGCTACACCGCCCAATCCTCGATAATCCACAATCCAATATTCAGGAATGCCTAAAAGCGCATATTCTTCAACCTTCCGAGCATAGTCAGTTTCCCCCAGTGCCCCCAATGTCAAGAGCGTTGCTTTAAGCGCTGCTTTTAAACCTGTAACACCCCTGATATTCATACCCTCGTAAAGGCGATCGCACCCTTGATGTTCATACTTTTGTAAAGGCGATCGCACTTGTGATGATGAGGTTGATGTGGGCGATCGCACTCTGAGCAATTGTGTCAAATAAGCGATCGCATTTCTCAAATGGGTTAATGAGGTGCGTAGGCGTAGCCCGTCGTAGACATCGCCTCCGGAAACTGCGCTTGGCGCGATCGCACTTCGTTGCACACTCTTTGCTGACACAAGTATTCCACTAAATTCTTAACTGATACCTTAACTGATATATCTGGTCTGGTGCAAATAGGGGAAACGTTGCAGACTGGAATTAGTTTTGAATCAGGGGAGCAATTACAGTAGTGCGATCGCACTTTTGATGATGGGGTTGATTTGGGCGGTTGCACTACAATTTTTAGCCAAAGCTAAGTTCCCAATTTCCCAACTGCGATCGCACTGTTGGTGATGGGGTTGATGTGGGCGATCGCTGGTGCATTCGTAAACCAAAACAAAATAGTTCCCAGAATGCTGGAACTAAGTAGTACGTGATATTGCAAATGATTAAACATATGTAAAACTTAGATTGAACCTCTTGCAAAATCTACTTTTGCAAGAGGTTGAGATAAGGTTAAAGGAGTGTGGAAACCCCAAACTTTAGCAGAAATCTATTGTATTGCCTTCTAGCTCAAGGATACAAACCCCGATCGGTCAGTGCTTGGGCAACACGTCCAACTCCCAGTGTATAGGCTGCCAACCTTAAAGAAATCTGCCGTTTCCTTGAGTGTTGAATCACTTGTTTATATGCCTGCACCATCAAGTGTTCCATTTCACGGTTAACACGTTCTTCATCCCAAAATACGTAAGAAAGACCTTGCACCCATTCCAAATAACTCACCACCACACCGCCAGCGTTCGCCAAGATGTCTGGTAATACCGTTACACCCCGTGCCTCTAACGCTTGGCTTGCTATCAGAGTTACTGGGCCGTTAGCTGCCTCTGCAACTATCTTGGCTTGTACCTGATTGACATTATCTTCTGAGATCTGGTTTTCTAAAGCTGCGGGAATCAACACATCACAAGGTAAAGTTAATAACTCAGCATTGCTAATTGGTACTGCATCAGGGAAACCAACAACACTTCTGCGGTTCTGAGCAGCATAGACTTGCAAAGCTGGGATATCAAGACCAGCTTCAGAATAAACTCCTCCAGCTCCAGTCGAAACAGCTATCACCTTAGCTCCTGCTTGGTGAAACAATAAAGCCGCTGCTCCGCCCACATTCCCGAAACCTTGGATAGCTACTCGCGTTCCCGCTAAGGACTTACCCTCATCTGCCAGCGCCTCTCTGACAACGATCATCACGCCGCGTCCGGTTGCCATTTCCCGTCCTCGGGAGCCACCGATAGAAAGTGGCTTACCAGTTACAACTCCTGGTACGGCATGACCGACATTTACAGAATAGGTGTCCATCATCCAAGCCATTTCACGGGCAGAAGTGCCCATATCTGGTGCTGGGATGTCTATGCTTGGACCAATATCTTTGATTAACTCGCTGGTGTAACGACGGGTGATCCTTTCTAGTTCACCCACACTGTAATGTTTTGGATCTATAGCAATACCTCCCTTTGCACCACCGTAGGGAATACCTAACAACGCACATTTCCAGGTCATCAGCATTGCTAGCGCTGATACCTCTCGCAACGTCACAGCCGGATGGTAACGAGTACCACCTTTGTAGGGACCCAAAACATCGCAATGTTGCACCCGATGTCCTGCTAAAATTTGTATTTCACCATTATCCCTTTTCACGGGAATGGATACCGTGACGACTTTGCGGGGATGGCTGAGTACCTCCAAAATACCTTGATCCAGCTTTAACTCTCGCGCTGCTGCTTCAAGGTAGCTACAGGCCTGATCGAATGGGCAAATATACGCAGGAGAAGGAGCCTCCAGCGGCTGTAGGGATGTTGTAATCATAAAGTTTTCTCCCAATCGCGGCATCTCTGCGAACCGGATTATATATGCCTAGAATAGCCTTTTTTTTTGGGAAAAAACAAATTTTGTAACTTATGTTACAAAAATATTAGATGTAACTTTTTTTGCTAGCCTTAAAGATAGTAATATAGGAAAACCAGAGATACACACAGATGAACACAGATAAAAAAGATACTTAATTATCTGTGTTCATTTCCTATGGTGAATTGCTCTTAAAAAATAAGTCAGCTGTGCTGTAGATACTAATCAGAGCAAATTCCCGCAGCATAGGGTTAAAAATTTTTATGAACTGAGGCAGTGCTCTTTCGTTACGATCGCCTGTGTTGAAAATAAGTTAATTATACAGAGAAGCCACTCGTGTAGACGAGAACAGCAGGTTTGTGGACACGTAGCAGCTTCTAGTAGAGTATCATTTTGCCACAAGGTAGCGATCGCGCACAGAGTAGTCTAATTTCCAAACTATGCTAAAAACACCTCAGAGGTAAAATTCCCATGCAAGCCATAGGGAATGTGATGTTTGAGATGCAGTCGCGCTATTGGTCCTTGATTAAAATTGCGCGCGTCCAAAATGACCACATCTGAGCGATCGCAAGCAGCATCGTAAACCAAAGCCAGCACCCAACCATCATCTTCATTTTGAGAATTAGGATGGGGTACAAACACTGGTTCGCTGGCATAACCTCGGGGTGCAGCACTCCAAAGTTGCCGTTCTCCTGACTCTAAATCAATTTTTAAAAATGCTTGCAAGGGAGCATTACCGCTGGGAGCATGAGCTGCACCTATATAAAAATAACGATAAGGGCGTCCAACTTTTTGGGGATGCACGCTAGGAAATTCACAACACCGACTTTCTAGCAACTTCCGCTGCACAGTTTTTTTCTGAGGATTGAGATGAAAACGCCAGATTTGTCCAGGCTTGAGGGCTTCAAAATCAACTTGTCGGAAATCGCTTTCTGGTTCCACCTCTGGTAATGATTCGTAACAAATAGAGTCAATAATAATTTCGTTGTCTTGCTCAAAAGCATTGACATGATGGAAGACAAAACCAGAGTGAGTTTCAAGAATTTCCACATCCGTTTTTGTCCCTTTATTAAGGGGGGATCTGCGGGGAATGATAATAATCCGAGTCGGTTGATTGGGTTGAAACTTAATACATTCTCCTGCACCCCGCATTCCCAATGCAAAAGGTATGGGATTGAAAGCGACGGGATTTTGAAAGAATATACAGTAGTTGGGGGTAATCGCAAAATCGTGGATGAAAGCAAAATCGGGAACACTATGAGCGTGCTTTCTGACAACTTTACCAGTTGTATCTAGCTCAAAAATAGTAATTGTCGTAGACAGTCCCGGCTTGATAGAAAAGTTTACCAAGCAAGGTTCACCATCATCAAAGTGACTGCTGGGATCGAAGCGTGGATGTGCGCCAAAAGCTTCACCTTCTGAAAGAACACCGTTGAAGTATTCTTTGCCTAAAGTTTCCAGTGTATAAGGATCGAGGCGATGGGGTTCAGCCGCTTCCCAAAGAGCTAGCAGTTTACCACCCCAATAAATAACATTTGTATTGGCAATATTTTTGAGTTTAAAGTCAAAGGCGTTAGCCAACCAACCACCTGGTTTTTGTGTACCAAAGACACCGCGATAAAGAATTTTCCCTGCTTTTTGTTCCTGCAGATACTCAGCAGTGCGAACAAAGCGATTGCGGAAGTGAGCACGACTATTTGAGAATGTGATGCGACTAATCATTCCATCCCCATCAAATGGGTGATGAACTGGTTGTCCATTTACATCCAATAAACCAGGACCATTTCTAAACAGCGTACCGTTGAGTTCGGTTGGAATCTGCCCTTCTATGTCATCTATCCAATAATCGAACTCTTGTTTTAGAGACTTATATCCCCCTTGCCAATCATTACGGTTGTAAGATTTTGCGGAAGCTGTAAAAACTTGTTCTTGAACTTCAAAAGTCTGCATATCAAATTTGGATTTTAAATTTTGGATGAATTAGAGGTTAGTGGAGAGTGGAGAGTGGATAGTGGTTAGTGGTTAGTGGTAAAAACCAACTACTAACTACTACCTACTAACTACTAACCATTACTCAACTGCTTCCGATTCTAGTTCTCGCAGCATCAAATTAGGGATTGTATCGGGTACAAAAGATTCTTCTCGATCGTGTACTGATGCTGGTGGTAAATTCTTTGCTGTCTCGCCTTGAGAGTCAGCAGCAGGTAGCCAGTAAACAAATGGTAATGGTAACAAATTGCTGAGGTTCGTGATAATTACCAAAAGCCAGAGTTTTTCAAAGTTTATTTCGGTGATTCCCAATAAATGCATCAACCCTGCGCCTAACTCGTAGGAAACTAGTCCTGCCAAATTAGTTACTGACATCAATAGGGCAAATAATGTTGCTTCCACTCCCGATGGACATAGCCTTGCTGCTAGTACTAACACTGGCATATAGGCAATTTGTCCCATGACGGAGAGAATCAGGCTGTCGCCCAAACTAAACCAGTGGTCATCAATACCCAAAACACGATTTGTATGAGTCACTAGCAGCAACATCGTCATCCCCAAAGTTGTTGAGAAGATGGTACTCCAAGTAAAGATGACGCGGAAGGGAACAGTTTTGAGAAAGCGTTGGAAGATCCAAATTCCAACTAAGGCGGCTACACTCGTTACCAAACGCACTCGCCCTAAAAATTCTGGTTCAAAGTGTAGTTCGTTCGTAGTGAAGAAGAAAAAGGCTGGTTCAGCAGTTGGCATAGCGAGCCAAATGAAGAGAAAAGCTGTTGGTAGCCAAATTGCTTTTTGAGTAACGGCTTGGCGCAGTTGCCCGAGTTGATGGTTTACTGCTTGAAAGTTGGTGTTATGACTATCGTTAGCATCTTCGCTACTAACGGGAGATTCAGCAATTAACCAAGCTACTGCGGATACAATCAGGGGAAAAGAGGCGGTGATCCAAAATACGGTACGATTGCTGAAATGCTCTAAAAGCAAGCCGCTGAAGTAAGCGGTAATCAAACCGCCAAAGGCTGAAGCACCCCAGCATAGAGATTGCAGAGAACCTGCTTTTGCTTGAGATTCTGCTCTTGCTCGTTCGACAACCAATGAGTCAACTATGACGTCACTGACGGCAACAGATAAGGAACCAAGAGCGATCGCCGCTGTCGCCGCTGTGGGTGTGTGAACTATTGTTGCTAGAGCCACCCAAGAAATTGTTCCCGCTATCCCCGATAAAATCAGGTATGGACGCCGTCGATAGCCCAATATCGGGAAGCCATCGGACATAAAACCAAATAATGGCTTGACAATCCAAGGTAAAGCAACAATCCCCAACAGTGCTGATACCTGGGCTGGATTTAGTCCCAGTTCATCTTTGAGGAAAAAGCTGACGGCTAAACGCGCCAACCCTAAAACACCTTGGACAAAGTAAACGGTGAGAATGGCGATTAATTCGGCGGTTGGTTCGTTGCCGAAAAAAATCTTTTCTTTTACTGAGTCTTTGACCTTGGACAAGCCAGAGGAGGAAACCAGCATTGATAAACAAATTTTAAGTTTTATCGACTTTTATTATCATATCTATTTTCTCAAGATGACGTGCAAATGAAGCATTTACCTGTCAGGGGATGTTGAAATCACAGAGAGTTAAGAGAGCAAAGGTGTAAAAATTAATTAATAAATTCTTAGGGATTTTTTATTTTTTGATCCAGACTTAAGTACTTTCTAAATTCTGCTTTTTCGTCATTTAATTTTTAATTTTTAATTGCCTAAAGCGATCGCCGCATTTTGTCCCCCAAAGCCAAAGCTGAAACCCAGCACCTGCCGAATTTCGGCTTGACGTGCCTCTCTAACTAAATCCAAATCAAACTCAGGTTGCTTTAGCCCTACACATGGCGGTAATATTTGTTGCTGCAATGCCATCAAAGAAAAAGCTACTCCCAAAGCTCCTGATGCACCTAGAGTATGACCTGTAGCTCCTTTGGTAGAACTAACTGGCACACCTTGAGGAAATAAATTCTGTATCAATCGGCTCTCTATACTATCGTTCATCTGCGTAGCCGTACCATGAGCATGAATGTAATCGATATCGCTGGGTCTGAAGCTACTGCGTACCAAACATTGCTCAATCGCTGCGATCGCACTCTTGCCTTGTGGTTCTGGTGCGTTGGGATGATAGGCATCTGCCGTTAACCCAAAGCCAAGTATCTTAGCATACACCTTTGCTTGACGCTGCCTTGCCAATTCTGCTGATTCTAGAACGAATAAAGCCCCCCCTTCTCCCAAAACCAAACCTTCGCGATGCAAATCAAAAGGATATGCCCCAGTTTTTGCCAAAGCACCCATCTGCTGAAAACCAGTTATAGTCAAGGGTGTAATTGCTGCTTCCACAGCACCTGTCAGGACTCGTTGACATTGACCAGATTGGATCAACAATACCGCTTGGGCGATCGCCCAAATACCAGTAGCACATGCCGCCATTGGCGCTAAAACTACCCCAGTCGCACCAATTTGTCGTGCAGCTGCGATCGCATTCATGTGGGGCAGGGTGTCTAGCCAAGAGGAGTGGGCATTGGGCATTGGGAATTGGGCATTGGGAATTGGGAATTGGGCATTGGGAATTGGGCATTGGGAATTGGTTTTCTTACCATTGCCCATTGCCCCTTGCCCCTTGCCCCTTGCCCCTTTGCCGTCGTACATCTGCCTCGCCATCTCCTCCCACGCCGCTTGATGGCTGCGACTCGAACCGATGGAAATACCGCAGTCTTCCAAAGGAGGAATTAATCCGGCGTCTTGTAAAGCAGAAGCAACCAGCAATTGAGTTAGTGTTCTCAGCTGTGCTGGTTGCTTGCTAATTAACCCCAAAGGACGCGGTTCAAGTTCTGGAAATGGTTGATGGATTTGAATTCCAGATTTCCCTGCTAGCAATTGTTGCCAGCTATCTACTAAGTTTTTGCCTAAAGCAGAAACAAGACCAATACCAGTAACAACGACGTCTGCCAATTTTGAATCATTGTTGTTTGTTAGTAGTTAGTGGTTAGTAGTTAGTGGTTAGTAGTTAGTAGTTAGTAGTTAGTAGTTGGTAGTTAGTATTTAGTATTTAGTAGTTAGTAGTTGATTTTATACCACTATCCACTATCCACTAACCACTAACTATTCCCTATTTTCCACCATTCTTCAGGTTTTCCGCACCTTGAGTGATTTTCGCGGAATCAATGCGATCGCCTTGTTGAATTTTGTTAACTACATCCATACCTTCTTTGACATAGCCAAATACGGCATAGTTACCATCTAGAAAACCTAAGTCTGCTAAAGCAAAATAAAATTGCGAGGAAGCAGAGTCAGGCATTTGCGATCGCGCCATTGCTACTGCACCCAGCTTATGCTGCAATACAGGTGGCTGAGTCACGCCAGCCATCTCAAATGTTTTACTATAAATCGGCGTGTCCGATCCTTGTGGCTTAATTTCTAAGGGTACGTAGCGTTCACTACCTGTTTTTGGATCGATAAAACCACCTGTTCCCAAAAGTTGTGAGGGAGTTTTAGGATCTTTACTTTTAGGATCGCCGCCTTGAACTACAAATGGTTGGGGTTGACGTACTACTCGATGAAAAACTAACCCATCGTATACACCGCGTTGCACTAAATCTACAAAGTTGCCAGCGGTGATCGGGGCATTAGTGCCATCTACTTCAATGGTGATAGGTGAACCTTTAACCATCATCACCACAGTAGCTTTGCCTTCGAGTCTTGGTAAATCTTTCATTCCAGGAATAGCCTCATTTGTAGCTTCAGGTACAGAAGTCGCCTCTGTGGTTGTCTCTGTTGTTTGTGCGGTTGTCTTAGTACTTGCCTCGGTAGCTGTGGAAGTAGCGGAAGAAGAATTAGAAACTACTTCCTTTGGCGTACATCCACTTACCATCAAAACACCGACAATTACAAAAACAACTAAACGTTTAGAAATTCTTAACCGCATTATTCAGTATTGTTCAGTTATAGACTCAACCAGAGTATCTTAACTTCTGATCTGGGTATACGTAATACTTATAAACTGGCAATTACTAACTGTTTTCTTTTGTTATTTCTTTTACTTATGCTCCTAAATGCTAGAGATTAGCTATTAGCTGTCTAGATATTCGACTATCCAAAACCTCGAACTAGTACAGCATGGCGGAAATAAACCGACCATCTAAAAACAGGTCAAAGGCTAATAACGCAGGCTTTTTTGAATTCCACCCAGCGGTATTGCTTACAAACCGTCTAAAGGTACTCCTAAAAATCTTGCTAATTCAGCGCCTTGTGTTTCCAAGTCTTTTAAAGGCATGGGTTGACCCACCCTAGTTAAGGGGATGTCTCGACGCCCCTTAACACGCAAATACAAGGCACGAAGAGGATTCAGACCCTCTTTGATCTGTACTCGTACAGATTGTACGTCTTGAGTGTTGCAGTCAATTTCAATACGACGGTTCTTACCAGGAAAGCCCCAGCGAAAGATTTTAACTTTGCCAGTTTCCCGATTAAACTCGTTATATCCGCCACCGACGTCTAATAAGATAACTAGCCATAGGTAAAGAGCTAGGAGCAAGCCTGCAATACCATATAACCCCATTACTAATCCTTGGGGGACGAATATCAGTTGAGTTGGGTCGGTAACTATGAGTAAATTAACTTTGAGGTAGCTGGATATTGCAGCCAACAAAAAACCTGTTGCTCCCAAAGTTACGATACTTGCCCACCAGTAGTTACTCAACCGACGCGAACCGAGAACCTTTTGATGCAAGACGCTATCGCCTTTGTTAATGGTTGTTGATGTCGTCATGGAACTACCTTGGTGTTTGATAAATTCCCTTTAAAAGTCTGCCACTGGAGGTGGATCTATTGCAAGTTTGTTTTAAGATTTCTGAGAAAAGTTGTGTCAGATTGTAAAATTTCTGATATTGATTATATTTAATGGGTTCATGCTCAAAACTTGATTTACGTATGTAAATCAAGCACAAAGCACGACTAATATGATAAGTTAAGAAGCATTAAGGAATCACTAGCTTAATTTAAAGCTAGCGATCGCGGATAGGGCACAACCCTGAGAAAGACCGACTTAACCAGCGGTATTTTCTCATAAAATCAAATGCACTAAAGCATTTGAGAGTGTCAAAAAAACGTTAATTCCTCAAAACGTTGCAATTTTAGTAAAAAAGAGGATTTTAGTCCAATGACGATCGCACTAGGACGCACCCCCAGTAGCAGAGGGTGGTTTGACGTTCTCGACGACTGGTTGAAGCGCGATCGCTTCGTATTCGTAGGCTGGTCTGGTTTATTGCTATTCCCCTGTGCATTTTTAGCACTAGGCGGATGGCTAACCGG
>NZ_JACAEU010000119.1:0-4043 GCF_013388695.1 Fischerella sp. | reverse complement strand
ATTTACAATTCACGGGTATGTAGAGACGTAGCATTGCTACGTCTCTACAATGATTTGGCATCGAACTACAAAAATGTATGCACACATAATTCATGACCAAATTCAGCAACGCCAAAAAAAGCAAAAACTTGTAAGACCAAATAAGAGTGCGATCGCTACTTTAGATTAAGGACTCGGACAGTGCCTATCTTATACATCTGTGTTCAAGAAGCAACAAAACTCAGAGCTTTCCAGGAGAGATATTATTATGGCGATCAAATTTACTGGCGGTTGTCTGTGCGGATCTGTCCGTTACGAATGTTCAGCCGAACCCATTGCGATGGGAAATTGCCATTGTCGCGATTGTCAACGGGCAACAGGAAGTGCCTATGCCTCTGTGCTTCTCGTGCCGCAAAGTACAGTCACTATCACCGGAGATGTGAAATATTATGATGTGATTGGTGATAGTGGAAGCATTGTTGGTCGAGGTTTTTGCCCCAACTGTGGTTCGCGATTATTTAGCAAGCCCCCAATGCCTGATTTGATGGTCATTATGGCAGGGAGTCTTGATGATCCAAGCTGGTTCAAACCTGCGATGGATATTTACACAGCCAGTGCCCAACCTTGGGATTACATGAACCCGGATCTGCCCAAGTTTGCCAAGATGCCATTGATGGAAACCGATGCACATACATAAATTTACTGTGTGCATTGATGCTTTCCGGTGTTTTAGCTGGCAGCAACTTTACTCCAACTCAAGTACGGTAATTTTGCTGCCGTTACCCGAATTTGGTCTGCGTGTGCTACTAACTGACCACAAGCATCCCAAGTACCGGAAACAAACATATTTTTCGCGCCTTCTCCCATTGAGATGGGGGCAGAAAAGTCACCACTTTGCACCTGCATCGTTTCCAAATTCACCATCATTTCAGCTTGAGGATTAGCTGTTAAGATTTCTTGCAATTGCTTGACAGTGGCAGCATCAGCAGTAACACAGGGAATGCCCATCGCAACACAGTTGCCAAAAAAGATTTCCGCGAAGCTTTCGCCCACCAGTGCTTGAATTCCCCATTTGGCGATCGCTTGGGGTGCGTGTTCTCGTGAGGAACCACAGCCAAAGTTGCGGTTGACGACCAAAATTTTTGCGCCTTGATACTGCGGTTGATCAAAGGGATGTTGTCCTTTGAGTGCAGCGCGATCGTCAGCAAACGCGTGTGCGCCTAAGCCATCAAAGGTGACACAGCGCAAAAAACGGGCAGGAATAATGCGGTCAGTATCAATGTCATTGCCCACTAAAGGAATACCGCGTCCGGAAACTGCTTTAACTTCACTTACCATAAGACTGTTGGATTGAGGAGTAGGGGAAAAATGTCAGTTGTGTCAAGCTTTGTGTCTTTGTACACCAGTCGCTACAACGGGGGGAACCCCCGCAACGCGCTGGCTCGTCTTTGTGTTTCAAAAATATGTTTTATTAACCACCAAGGCACCAAGACACTAAGAATTAATTCAACAACTCACGCACGTCGAATACTTCGCCTTTCACCGCTGCTGCTGCAACCATCGCGGGACTCATCAGCAAAGTGCGGCCGGAGGCTGAACCTTGTCTACCTTTAAAGTTACGGTTGGAGGAAGAGGCGCTGATCTGTTGTCCCTGAAGTTTATCAGGGTTCATGGCCAGGCACATCGAACATCCGGGTTCGCGCCACTCAAATCCTGCTTCCGTGAAGATTTTATCTAGTCCTTCTGCTTCAGCTTGCTGTTTCACCCGTTCGGAACCAGGGACTACGAAGGCTTTGATTCCTGCGGCAACGTGCCGTCCCTTGGCAACTTTGGCGGCTTCTCGCAAATCGCTGATTCGTCCGTTGGTGCAGCTACCAATAAAGCAAACATCAATTTTAGTGCCTTGGATAGGTTGACCGGGGGCTAGATCCATGTAGCGGTAAGCTTCTTCAGCTATTTGGCGGTCATCTTGGGGTAGTTGTTGGGGAGAGGGTACGGACTGGTCAATTCCGATACCTTGACCGGGAGTTATACCCCAAGTGACGGTAGGAGGAATGTCAGCAGCATCGAAAACTACTACATCATCGTACTCGGCGTCGGCATCACTCTTGATAGACTCCCACCAAGCAACTGCTTTGTCCCAATCTGCACCTTTGGGGGCAAAGTCTCTACCCTTGAGGTATTCGTAGGTGACTTGATCGGGGTTGATATAGCCGCAACGTGCACCGCCTTCGATCGCCATATTGCAGACTGTCATCCGTTCTTCCATGCTCATTTGTGCAAAGGTGGTACCTGCAAATTCGTAGGCGTATCCGACACCACCTTTGACACCGAGGGTACGAATAATATGGAGGATGACATCTTTGGCGTAGACTCCTGGTTTGAGAGTGCCGTTGACTTCGATTTTGCGGACTTTGAGTTTAGACAGGGCCAGGGTTTGGGAAGCGAGAACGTCGCGGACTTGGCTAGTACCAATACCAAAAGCGATCGCCCCAAAGGCACCGTGGGTTGAAGTATGGCTATCTCCACAGGCGATCGTCATTCCAGGTTGGGTGAGTCCTTGTTCTGGCGCAATCACATGCACAATCCCCTGATTTCCAGAACCAATATTGTAGAAGGTAATGCCATTTTCTTGACAATTCTGCTCTAGCGCCTGCATCATTTCTTCTGCCAGAGTATCAGCAAAAGGACGTGCTTGATTTGTTGTTGGTACGATATGGTCTACCGTAGCGACTGTCCGCTCTGGAAACAATACTTTCAAACCCCGCTCCCTCAGCATAGCAAAGGCTTGGGGACTGGTAACTTCATGGATCAGGTGTAGTCCAATTAATAGTTGCGTTTGTCCTGAAGGAAGTTTACCAACAGTGTGTAAATCCCAAACTTTATCAAATAGTGTACCTTTGCTCATACTTGAATTTGTTTTAAGCTGTCGCATTTTTTAGATGGTATCAAATAAAGTGAATTAGCTACCGCCAAGCCTTCGGACTATAGCGAGAGCTTTTTGTTACCTATAATCTTCACGATAGAAAAGCTTGTTAGTCATGTCCAATATATTTTTGTTGCTTAACTAATATGTAAAAGATATGAGTTTCATTACTTTTTAGATAAAAGTAAGGCATCTGTGAGATTAGGCAGCGCGATCTTTAGACGCCCGTTAGGGGGGCTTACCGTAGAGTAGGCAGTTCATGATGGCTACTTATTTACGTTCGTTGTGACTTGATTTAATTTGTTAATTTGTAAATTTTTATGTTGATACAATATAGTATGCGGAAAATATCGCTTCTGCCAAAGAAATACTAATAGTAAAGAAAAACGGCGTTGCTGAATCAAGATATGAATTGTCATTCTGAGCGGAACTTTGTGGAGCGAAGAATCTTGACAGATGCTACTCTGCGAGAAGCCGCTGTCGCGTCTACGTTTCGCTGCGCTATACACCCTGCGGGAAGCCGCAGAAGCGTCTACAGCATGACAAAATCAAATTCATACTTCAAATCAGCAACGCCAGAAAAACAATCTGTAATTTACGCTGATTTTTGCATAACCTAGACATGATGAGAGATATGTATAAATAAATTTTCTGTAAGCATCCACACTCTATCTGTAGGTAAATTCAAAAGCTCAGGTAGCAAAAACATATTAGGAGGTTGGGCAGACATGGCGAAAAGTTGGGAGTGCGATGGTGTGCCAAAAGATGAAAAATCATACCCCCATCAAAATCCCCCAGGAAAGCACGATCCCTATGAAAATTTTGGGGCAGACTGTGTAATTTGTGCCTTACCGAAGGAGGCTATGATTGGTGATAAAAGTAAACCTCCGGTAAAAGCGATCGCAGCGGCGATAACTGGTGTTCTAACTTTGGCTGTTATTAGTGGTTATCAGATTTGGCAGTCTCAATCTTGCCGTGGAAATAAACAAAAAATTAAGTAATTAAACATAAAGTGCTTATTTTTTGACAAGGCGGGCAGGATGCCCCGAAGTTTGCCGGAAAGAACATCTCCCCGGCAACTTCTCTCCACCCCACAAGAGATTTGTTGTTCTTGTGGGGTGGGCGTCTCGCCCGCCCT
>NZ_JACAEU010000118.1:0-43865 GCF_013388695.1 Fischerella sp. | reverse complement strand
TAACCACTAACCACTAACCACTAACCACTAACCACTAACCACTAACCACTAACCACTATATTCTAGGAGCGGAAACTGGCCTCTGCTGCCTGACTGGAACTACCTCAAACTCAAAAGCAGCGATGCGGCGATCGTCAATATAGACTTCTATAGTATGTTTACCCATTGGATCGCCAGCAGCGATCGTCCAAGAGTTGGTAATCACACCGTCTTTTGTCAAGTCTGTGCGTTTTGTCTCTGCTGCTGTGCCATCTGTTGATAATGAAAAATTATCAGTATTAGTTGTACCCCATGTTTCTGGGCGTTGTGGTAATTGAAAGACTTCTCGCCAGGTTACTTCACCTTGGTAGTCCCTTAGTTGAACACGCCAACCGTATACGGTTCCTTCCTGAAGTGGCACTTTATTTGTTGGAATTAAGGTAACTTTTCCACTTTTCTCAACCCTGAGAACTCCGAACTCAACTTTATTGACAGCTATCGGTTGAGCTTTTGTATTATTCTGCGCCAGTATATAAGGAAAGTTGACAGGTTCACCAGCTAATACTGGAGACATCAGCCAAGAAAAAGTCAGTGCAATGCTGTAAACCCAAATTCTTGGTTGCATAATTTTTGCTGATCTAGAGTGATATTTATTGATAGATAAAGTGATTTCTTTTTTTGATGGCACAGGCAAAGTATTTTCGGTGTAGAGACGCGAAATTACCCTGCCCGAACGCCTGCGGCGTACGCGTCTCTACAAAGCCCAGAATCCTTGATCTAACATTGATTTTGATCATTCACATCAGACGTAATTCATAATTTTTTAATTACCTGTAAGCTTAACTAAGCCAATACCACCAAAATACAGTCCTAACACAGCTCCGGCTAGAAGAGTTTGAGTTAGGGGATCGGTAGATGGTGTAAGTACAGCTCCCAAAACCACTGCTCCTAAAACCACATAGCGCCAGCCAGAAAGCATTGTTTGTGATGAGACAATTTTTAAAGCGCCAAGTAAAATTTGGATGATTGGTATTTGGAATGCTAATCCTGTACTAAACAACAGCAACAAGACAAATTCAAAATATTTGTCAATTGACCACAACTGTTCTACAACATCTGCACCGTAGCTGATGAAGAATCTTAAAGCAGCTGGAATCAGTAAGAAATAGGCAAAAAATAATCCTGCCACAAACAACGCACTCGACCCTAGAACCACAGGGCCTAACAAACGGCGTTCTCGGCGAGTCAGTCCTGGGAGAACAAACTGAACAATTTGGTATAGAATGAAGGGACTAGAAATAACCAAGCCGCTGTAGCCTGCTACTTTTAAAGAGACAAAAAAGTACTCTCCGGGTGCGAGTTGGAGAAATTTTACTCCTTGGGCTGGCACTTCCAACCACTGGACAATCGGCTTAACGGCAATAAAGCAGCCAATAACGCTTATCGCTACGGCAATTAGCGCGTAAAAAATTCGCTGCCGTAACTCCTCTAGATGCTCAAAAAGGGTCATTTCGACCTCTCCTGGCAAATCATCGAGAGGATCGGTTTCTGATTTGTCGTATTGTTCGAGGTCAACAGCGGGAGTAGTTGTGGCAGTTGCCGTGTCAGTGTTTTGTGAAGGCGTCATGAGTCAGCGAGTGAGCATCATTTGTTAACTATTTTATCTAGGGCGGTAGCGACCGAGATATTTTTTGCCGTTGTCGCACGGAAGAGTTGCGATCGCATAGACTTAGCCTCGGAAAATTTTCAGCAAAGCTCATAGTTTTGACAACAGGAAGAGGGCAAAGGTTATTTCCCATCCCCTATTCCCAATGCCCATCACCCCATCCCCTCACCTTCTCCGCCAAGGGATACTAGTCATACTTTTTTTCCTTGTCAACTACCTGAAACTCGTTTGGAGTCAGCGACACCACAATATTTTCGTTATTCACTTGAATGAGCCAGTGATCGCTCGGTTGACCATCTACAAATGGCTCTCGACTAAGGACGACTCCAAATTTTCCGGCAACATAAGCCGGACTTAGAATTAAAACTTTGTCTCCTGCTTGAACATTCTCTGGGGTGTGCAAAAGCTCTGTTTAATCTAACGGTTCTTCAAAATGGAATTATACTAGTGAAATCCGATGTTAATAATAACCTAAAATTAACCTAAACTTAATCAAAGGTTTACGTTTGTTTGCCAACTTCTCAAAGTAGGCATCATGAGAAGATTAATCTCTCCACAAAGCAATTCCACCCAATAAGCCAGTAATATTAGGGATGATTTTTACATTTGTTGGTAGCTGACTTTTAATCCTTGTTGCTTCACCGCCACCGATGTAGAGGCTATCGTAATTAAACAACCGTTGCAAAGTTGCGATCGCTTTTAGTAAACGCCTGTTCCATTTGTTATCTCCAACCCTTTCTAGTGCTGCACGTCCCAACTGTTCTTCGTAAGTTTCGCCTTTTCTAAACGGATGATGTCCCATTTCTAAATTTGGCACTAATTTACCATCGACAAATAAAGCTGAACCAAATCCCGTACCCAGAGTAATTACTAATTCCACACCCAAACCTTGGATCGCCCCTAAACCCTGCATATCAGCATCGTTAATTACTCGCACAGGTTTGCTTAAGCGATTTGACAATACTGTTGCCAAATCAAACCCAATCCAACCTGGATCTAAATTTACGGCTGTTTCTGTGACTCCATTCCTTACTACACCAGGAAAACCTACCGAAACTCGATCAAATTCACCTTGAGTAGATGCCAACGTTTTAATTGCATTAATGACAACTTCTGGTTTGGGAGGTTGGGGTGTTTCCAGACGCGATCTTTGAGTCAAGGGATTGCCCGTAATATCCAAAACTATTGCTTTGACACCGCTACCACCAATATCAACCGATAGGGTGCGGATATTTTCTTTGTTGTTCATGTGGATTGTTCCTTTTTATATATCTACTATTGGCTGGTGATAATTTTCACCAATATAGGTAAAATTTTTGTTAAGAAAAACTCAGTAACATTAGGTAAATGTCCGTAAGTAAACCTAATTATGAAAATTGTTAGTAGTTAGTAGTTAGTTATTTACCACTAACCACTATCCACTAACCAGTAACAGCCATCACGATAACCACGTTTATTAATGCCTATTTCTTATTTCCCATGCATAGTTTCATTCCCCCAAAACGCTTTTTCCCTTACCTCAGCTGGACTGACATTCAGGCAATGCCAAACAAGGAAAATGTCGTATTGATTCAACCAGTAGGGGCGATTGAGCAACATGGCCCCCACCTACCGCTAATTGTGGATGCCGCAATTGGTGTAGCAGTATTGGGAAAAGCTTTAGAAAAGCTTGATGCAATAGTTCCTGCCTATGCCTTGCCAGCTCTCTATTATGGCAAATCTAACGAGCATTGGCATTTTCCCGGTACGATTACCCTAAGTGCAGAAACTCTGTTGGCAACACTGATGGAAGTGGCAGAAAGTATTTATCGTGCCGGGTTTAGAAAACTAATATTAATGAACTCCCACGGCGGACAACCGCAGGTAATGGAAATTGCTGCACGAGACTTGCACATCAAATACAGCGATTTCTTAGTGTTTCCGCTTTTTACATGGCGAGTGCCACATATTACCGGAGAATTGCTTTCACCTCAAGAAAAAAAACTAGGTATTCATGCTGGAGATGCTGAAACAAGCATCATGTTGTCGATCCTACCAGAACAAGTAAAGATGGAAAAAGCTGTTGCTGAGTATCCTCCAGAACAACCACAAGGTAGCTTGCTGAGCATAGAAGGGAAACTCAGCTTTGCTTGGGCAACGCGGGATTTGAGTAAAAGTGGGGTTGTTGGCGATCCTACAGTCGCAACTAAGGAAAAAGGCGATCGCATTCTTGAATCTGTATCTGATGGTTGGGTACGAGCGATCCAAGATATCTATGCCTTTAAACAACCCCAACCCAGCTAAAAAATTGAAAATTAAAAATTAAAAATTAAAAATGCGAAATTTACGCTAGTTTCGCAGCATCATGTAAATTTGCTAGCCTAGGAGAATGAAAGACGCATAGCTGGCGGTGGCACAGGTGCGTAAAATCTCCCAGCCAGTGAGACTTTTATTAAAAGTAATTAAAGAGACAGAATTATGACGGTGTTTGAAGCTCAATCCACCCGTTCCTACAGCCAAGAAGACGTACAGAAAATTCTACAGTTGGCGATCGCTCGTCAAGCCAGAGACCAAGAAAAAGAATTTTCTTACGAACAACTGTTGGAAATAGCTGCGGAATTAGAAATTGCTCCGGAAACCCTCAAATTAGCAGAACGTGACTGGCAAATTACCCAAGGAGAAATACAGCAGCGACAAGCTTTTAACGCCTACCGCATAGGAAGATTCAAAAAGCGCTTTGGCAAGTTTACAATTGTCAATGCTGTTTTGCTACTGGTAGATCTAATCGGTGGTGCAGGTCTATCTTGGTCGTTGTACATTTTATTATTTTGGGGACTGGGTGTAGGTCTGGACGCGTGGAATACCTTTCAGACTAAAGGCGAAGATTACGAAATGGCTTTCCAAAAATGGTATCGCCAGCATCAAATCAAACAAACAATCAATAAAGTTGTCAATAAATTCCTCAGCGCATGGCAAAGTTAGAAGCAGGCATAAAAATTATGAATTATGAATTATGAATTATGAAATTTTCAGCATCCATCATTCATAATTCCCACCTATTGCCCATTCCCCACTACCTTTTTCATGCGTAAGTTTATCATCGACACAGACACCGCTTCTGATGATGCCGTTGCTCTGATCATGGCGCACCGCTGGGTAGATGTCCATGTTGAAGCGGTGACGATTGTCAATGGTAACGTCTCCGTAGAACAGGGTGTGAAAAACGCACTGTACACACTCGAAGTGTGCGATGCTTCCACACCTGTATATATTGGTTGTGCTAAGCCAATATTGCGAGAATGTAGCTACGCCGATTGGTTTCACGGTGACGATGGCATGGGTAACATGTACTACCCAGACCCAAATAGCAAACCCCAGTCAGCACATGCAATAGACGCAATCATTGACACGATTAAAACCTATCCTGGTGAAATTACCTTAGTCACCCTAGGGCCACTTACGAACATCGCTACAGCATTATTACGTGCCCCAGAAATAGCAAGAAACGTGCAGCGTTGTGTGATTATGGGCGGTGCAGCCAATACAGTTGGCAATGTCACGCCAGCCGCTGAGTATAACATCTGGGTAGACCCAGAAGCCGCTAAGATAGTCTTTCATAGCGGTATGCCTTGTGAGATGGTTGGTTGGGAATTAAGCCGCCATGATGCAGAGTTGACTCCGGCTGAGATCGAAAAAATTACCAACTTCGGTACAAAAACAGCACGCTTGGCAATGGAGTGCAACAGAACAGCCTTGGATTCCTGCATGAAAATCCAGGCAGCCTCTGGTTTGATGTTACCCGATCCCCTAGCAATGACAGTTGCCCTTGACCCAGATATAGTGACGCGTCAAGGCAAATACTTTGTAGATGTGGAAATTACGAGCGAATTAACGCGGGGTGCAACAGTCGTTGATGAACTAGGAGTACTGCACAAAACCCCAAATATGACTGTAGTCTGGTCAATAGATATACCACGTTGGAAAGAGAATTTATATCATTGCTTGCGTTCGGAAAAGTAGAAGTTTCAGATTTATCTAAGATATATAGACATACACAGGTATTGCCTGCGATAGACTCTCTATTTATGACCTGTTTGAATCTAGCTACTTTCACTAATTCGGCGAGTTATGGCGCTTACCCCTTGAGTATCGCGCCAATGATGGATCGCACAGACCGCCACTTTCGATATTTTATGCGGCAGATTACGCGCTGCACTTTACTTTACACCGAAATGGTTACAAGTGCGGCAATTTTGCATGGCGACAAGGAGCACCTGCTAGGTTTTTCTCCTGCTGAAAAGCCTCTTGTCCTGCAAGTGGGGGGCGATCGCCCTAAAGAACTAGCCGAATGCGCTCGCATCGCTGAAGACATGGGCTACGATGGAATCAATATTAATGTTGGTTGTCCCAGCAGCCGCGTACAAGATGGCAATTTTGGGGCTTGTTTGATGGCACAGCCTCAACTAGTGGCAGAGTGTGTGGCAGCAATGCTCAATGCTACTCATCTCCCTGTCAGTGTCAAGCACAGGATCGGCATTGATGACCTCGACCACTACGAAGACATGGCGAACTTTGTCCGCATTGTCTCAGCAGCAGGCTGTCGGCACTTTACCGTCCACGCACGTAAAGCTTGGTTGCAAGGGTTAAGCCCAAAAGAAAACCGTGATATTCCACCCTTGCGTTATAGTGATGTGCATCGTCTGAAGCAGGAATTTCCCCACCTGTTTATTGAAATCAACGGCGGAATTATGAACTTGGAGATGGTACAGCAGCAGTTGCAGTCAGTAGATGCAGTGATGGTTGGACGTGCAGCTTACGATCATCCCTACCTATTTGCCACGGCAGATAGTGAAATTTACGGCAAAGTGGCGCAACCTCCAATCCGCCATGAAGTTGCCGAAGCGATGTTTTCCTATATAGATTTCTGGGTAGCAAAGGGTCTTAAGCTCAACAAAATCACCCGTCATATGCTGCAACTTTTTGCCGGACAACCGGGTAGTCGAGTTTGGAAGCGTCATTTGACAGAAAATTCCTGCCGTTTTGGAGCGGATTCTGTTGTGGTACGAGAAGCATTGGCACAAATTCCCGAATCTGCAGTAGTACCAAGCGTGAATTTCCCGGCTTGATGAGCGATCGCATATTTACGCAGTTGGTAACACTTGTGGTTGCAACATTGACATCAAATCGTTAATTCCCTTTTGCAGATACCGCGTTACCGTCATTGGACTGGTGCCAATTTTTTTCGCGGCATCTTTGCGAGAAAGTTCCTTCAAAAATACCAGTTCCACCGCCATACGAGGCTTTTCTTCTAACATATTGATTGCCCCTTGCAGTTGTTGCCGTTCTTCTTGTTGCTGTTGTTGTGCCGCAGAACGGGGACAGGGAAGCGCCTCACCCAAAGTGATTTGACAATCAATGTAATTAACCACCGTAGCATCTAAACTTAAGGGCATGCGGTTTTGTGCAGCTAACTTAGTTTCTTGCCATTCTTGCACAGATACCTTGAGTTGTTTGGCGATTTCCGAATCCTTAGGAGGACGACCCAAAATCTCTGCCAATTCCTTACGAACTTTTTGCCCCTCGTTATAGAGTTCTTGCCAACGGCGAGGAATTTTTAATAGGGTACTGCGATCGCGCAAAAAGTGCAGCATTTCACCCCGAATATAGGGGACAGCAAAGGAACTAAAAGCATATCCTTGACTGGGGTCAAAACGCTCAATTGCCCTAATGAGACCGAAGTAACCGATTTGCTCTAAATCTTCATAAGGCTCATTACATTGATGGCTGAATTTATGAGCCATTTTCCGCACTAAGCCAGTATGCAACTTTACAAGTTTATTGCGAAGTTCAATAGAGGGGTTGTGATGGTATAACCGTAATAATTCCATACCATCAGACCGCATAGAGGACTGACTTGCTGCCATAGAAATTCCTTTGTAGTAACTCCTATTTCTGAAAAACGGAGTTGCGTAAAAATTCACCTAAGCTGTAATTATTTTCCTTAGGAACGGTTTGATACACCATTCGTTGTTTCACTGAACTTATCTGGGGACTCACTCCGCAATTACGTATATACACGCAATTTTTTTGTGCCAATATCAGCTTGAAACGACCAATTACCAATTCCATTTGCGTGCATCAGTGGTCGATTTCTAAAATATGATTTTGGTCATAACCTTAATTTATAATTCTTGGGCCAGCAAAAAATTAAATCACCTCTGACTAAGAAAAACCAGATCATGAAAAAACTGATTAACAATCCAGCTGACTTTGTACGCGAAAGTCTAGAAGGTATGGCGATTGCTCATTCAAATTTAATTAAAGTCAATTTTGACCCCAACTTTGTCTGTCGAACCGATGCACCAGTAAAAAATAAAGTAGCAATTATTTCTGGGGGCGGTAGCGGTCACGAGCCGATGCACGCTGGCTTTGTGGGAATGGGAATGCTTGATGCTGCTTGTCCTGGAGAGGTTTTCACTTCACCTACACCCGATCAAATGCTGGCAGCTGCAAAGGCTGTAGATGGAGGAGCTGGAATTTTATACATCGTGAAAAATTACAGTGGTGATGTGATGAATTTTGAGATGGCCACTGAACTAGCCCGAAGTGAAGGTATGCGGGTACTGAATATTTTGATTGATGATGATGTTGCGGTGAAAGATAGCTTATATACTCAAGGACGAAGGGGTGTAGGAACTACAGTACTAGCAGAAAAAATTTGTGGTGCAGCAGCCGAGCAGGGTTACGATCTGCAACAAATAGCAAATTTGTGCAGACGGGTGAATCTCAATGGACGGAGTATGGGTATGGCGTTGACTTCCTGCACTGTTCCGGCCAAAGGTACACCGACATTTGAACTTGGCAATCAAGACATTGAGATGGGAATTGGGATTCATGGAGAGCCGGGACGAGAGCGCATGAGTTTAAAATCAGCAGATGAGATTGCAGAAATGTTGGCACTATCGATGATCGAAGATGCAGCCTATCAACGTACGGTGCGGGAGTGGGATGAAAAAAAAGGCGAATGGGTGGAAGTAGAATTAATCGATCCAACTTTTGAAAAAGGCGATCGCGTGTTAGCTTTCGTTAATAGTATGGGTGGCACTCCTGTTTCTGAGTTATATATTATTTACCGAAGACTAGCAGAAATTTGTCAAAAGCATGGATTGCTAATTGAGCGCAACTTGATTGGTGCTTATATCACTTCCTTGGAAATGCAAGGTTGCTCAATTACTCTACTCAAGCTCGATGATGAGATGATTAAGCTTTGGGATGCACCTGTGAAAACGCCGAGCTTGCAGTGGGGAATTTAAGTAAATTTTATTTGTTCGGTTGTTTGTCAAAACCAGTATATAGTAGCAAAACATGTCCGTTAGTAGTCATTCTGGCAGGTATCTGATCTCTGGTAAGTTGTTTTGTCTGCAATCCGCGTGTTTCCTCTACCCATAACCGTAGTGGTCGAGAGTTTTTCTTCTGAAAATATGCGTCAGCTACACCAGAGAACGAAGCAGAAGCATTGACGATGTGGAAGAGTGGCTCTTCTAGACCATTTGTACCATTAGCATAAATTAGCCCACCTAGGAGTTCAGTAAAGCCTCCATTGGTAGTTTTAATTTTTGTTTTACCTTGTTCTGTTTTCATGCCAAGAATCCAAAGATGTGCTCCTCTATTAAGCACATTAGTTTCTGTCCGAATTTCAGGATTCAACTGGCGTGCCCAAACGTGTTGAGCGGAATTGAGAAATCTCACTTGACGTATTACAGAAACATCATCAATAAATAAATTCCCAGTACTGTTGCTTTCCAAGATCAAGTTATTAATACTGCGGTAAACAACGGTTCGATTAGCAAAATTCTTCCATTTCAGCTTAGAATTATATGGAATGAAGAAATTTTCAACAATTAGGGTTGGTTCACTGCCGTTATCTGCTAATATTTCTCCTTTTCCATCCAGCAATCCACTTGTGCCAATAAATCTTCGCACTTTTCCTCTGATTCGGAGAGAACCGTTGATTGTAAAATTTCCAGAATTAGGTACAAATACTGTCGTAGCACCAGAATCAATGGCCGCTTGAAAAGCAGCAGTATCATCTTTTTTATCGTTTGGAATTGCACCAAATTTCTCCACACTGACCCATTTTTTTGGATCGTCCCAAGCCAATTTAGGAAATGGTTTGATTGGCAGTTGCAGCGATCTTGATGATGAAGGGAACTGGGATATGATTGGGCGGGAAGTAAATTCTTCAATCTTAGAGCCTTTAACCTGGGCTTTCGTTCTTACGGCATTGTTTGCGAGAACTCCTTTGTATCCAGAAGAGACTACATTTCGCGCATAAAGAAATCCAGCAGAAGAAATTGCTGGAATATTTTTTGCCTTACCGTGACCTATAAGTTTGGCATTAACAAGTGTCAAAGTGCTACCGAGGTCGCAACCTTTGTGAGGATTATTGCCGTTGATAATTGCTCGAACAGAATTAAAGCTGTTGAAACCCTCAAGACTGATTACTTGTCCGCCATTAAATATACCTACTCGATTTTGATCGCGGACTGTGATATTTTGCATCGTAATACTATTAATACAAGTGTTAGTACGTATACCACTGTCAAATCCTATAATTTCAACATCCTCTATCAACAGAGGGCCAACTTCACCGTGTGTTAAAGCTAAACCTGTTGTGCCGCTTCTATCTTCAGAGATAATCTTGACGCTTCGCACTGCTCCTTGATTGTGGGCGGCAAAATTGAGTCCTTCTGCCCCATAGTTATTCTTCCCTAGTTTGATAGTCAAATTTCTAACTGAATTGCCAAAGCGTTGAGCTACTCTACTGGCTTTAATATCTTCCGAGTTGGGATCTAGCTTTGGGTCAAATCCTGTAGAAATAACCGGTCGAGGTTTGGTTGGGTTCTGGAATCCAGGAGAGTTATTCTTGAGGCGAATAACAACTCCATCGCGGCTTTGCCCTTGGAGTATAGTACGTTTGTAATCAGAACTGTAACGTTTTCCACGAGGCCAATGCAGAGTATCAGAGATATCATATACACCATTGGGCAAGTAAATAATTCGTCCTTGATTGGGAAACTCACTGAGTGCTTTTTGGATAGCTTGGGTATCATCTTTGCCATCGTTGGGTTTAGCTCCATATTTAGGCGCAGTGACATCTATTACTCCAGCATTTTTTGGAAATACGATATTCTCTTGGATATTTGGGGCAGCTTGCGCGATTTCAATCTCAGAGTTTTTGGTACGGTCAACGCAAGTGCCTGTGATAAAAGCAACACAAAGCAAGCAAGGGAGTTGTTTGAAGACAGATACTTTCACAGAAAACACAAGTTGATGTTCTCTTAGATACTTTACTACTCTCTATTACGTGCATCAAAGGTAGAATCCGTAAAAACTCGGTTAGGTTTTATGATGACTGCGTCAAACCGGAGGTTTAAAAATGGTAATAAAAGGACAGATTTTACAATGGTTGCAAAGATTTGCTGCTTTGGTGGAGGAGAACAAAGACTATTTGACAGAATTAGATGCTGCCATAGGTGATGCGGATCACGGTATAAATATGGAGCGTGGTTTCAAAAAGGTAATGACTCAGTTACCGAGTGTTGCCGATCAAGATATCGGTAACATTTTGAAATCGGTAAGCATGACTCTAATTTCTACGGTTGGTGGTGCTAGCGGCCCGCTTTATGGCACATTTTTTTTACGGGCAAGTACAGTGGTAGCTGGCAAACAGGAACTAACTGACCAGGATATGCTGGCAATGCTGCAAGCAGGATTAGATGGCGTCATTGGTCGTGGCAAGGCACAATTAGGCGATAAAACAATGGTAGATGCCCTATCACCAGCTGTAGCGGCTTTTGAGCAGGCATTGGTAAAAGATCAAGGTATGCAAGCAGCAATGCAACAAGCTGTATCTGCGGCTGAAAAGGGAATGCAACAGACAACACCAATGCTAGCCAAGAAAGGCCGCGCTAGCTATCTAGGAGACAGAAGTGTGGGACATCAAGATCCAGGGGCGACTTCTACTTATTTGATGTTGAAGAGTTTGCTAGAAACTATTGCGATCAACTAATGTGTTTTTTACTTGCATAATTTTCGCGGTCAAGATGTCCGCACTACACAATATTTATAGTGTTTCTCGCTTTGCTGCAATACAGTTGTAACCTCACCCCCTAACCCCCTCTCCGCAAGCAGAGAGAGGGAATTTATTTTGCCCTCCTCGCATGTGGGGAGAGGTCAGACCATACTGCTATATTTGAGAGTTTCTAGATAATCATTCAAATTTCGAGCTTATAGTTTCTCGTTTTGAGCTTGAAGATTCTCGTTTCAAACTAGAAGTTTCTCGTTTTAAACCTGAAATTTCTCGTTTTGAGCTTGACGTTTCTTATTTTGAGTTAGAAGTTTCTTGTTTTGAGTTAGTATTTTAACTCATGTCTTTAGAGCAACCAATCGCGATCGCTAAAATCCAATCCCGGAAAATATTTAGGTCAATCAGCGCGCCCTAATTTACTTCCAAAATTTGACTAACCCCGTCCAAAAATGGCTAAAATGGGGTTTTTGTGTAAACAGAAAACCCCTGGAAGTCTTGCTTACCAGGGGTTTTGCTTATGATGCCAGGAACCGGATTTGAACCGGTGACACGAGGATTTTCAGTCCTCTGCTCTACCAACTGAGCTATCCCGGCGATCGCGTTTGTATTCAACGATTAACCAGTATATCAAACCTTAAATAAGATTGCAACTACCTAAAGAAAAAATTACGTAGTTTTGATTGTCAACTTGATCCAACTGAAAACGGCTACGAAGACTAGGAACTGAACAAGCACAATACTCGGGCCAGAAGCAAGGTTGAAAAGACCCGATACGATAATGCCAGCAATGCTAGTAATGGAGCCAACAATCACCGATTGTAGCAAAAAGCGGCGAAAGTGATGACCAATCAGTTTGGCAGTGGAGGCGGGAATTACCAAAAATGCATTTACCAGTAAAACGCCGACAGCTTTAATTGCTACGGCAACTGCTAGTGACAGCAAGATGACAAACCCGTATCGATACAATTGTACTGGAATTCCTTGAACTTTTGCCACATCAGGATTAAGGGTTAGTAAAATTTGTTGGCGCAGGGTTGATAATAGAAATATGCTGCCTGCAACAAGCACCAGCAAAGTTAAAATCAGGTCTGTTTGATCGATCGCCAAAATATCGCCAAATAATACTGCCATCAAGTTGCCGCGGTATCCTTGGATAAGGCTACTCAAGATCACGCCGATCGCTAATGCTCCTGATAGGACTATACTGAGTACGCTATCACTAGCTAAATCAGTTTTGTCGATAAAGTAGATCACAAGCACTCCAAACACCAACGTGAAAGGCAGCAGCATCCAGGTGGGATTTAACTGTAGCAGCACACCTAATGCCACACCCACTAATGCCGCGTGACCGACAGCATGGCTAAAAAAAGATAACTGGCGCAGGGTGACAAAACAGCCAAGTAAACCGCCCAATATTCCCATAAATACAGCACCAGCAATCGCTCGCTGCATGAAGGGAAACTGTAGCAATGTTACTAAGTCATTTGCAGTGGTGACGGCTAACCAGCTTATGTGGCAATCATTAAACAAATTTTTTCCTCGTCATTTATACGGTGATATTTATATTTGAAGTATATAATTTATTAGCTTGCATTCAGTAATAATTGTTATATAAACTAGATGTTTATAAGTTTTTTACAATATGTCAGGCAAAAATACTTTTGCTTCCACGGTTACTAATTCTATTCCTCAACCAGAAGTTATCCAATATAATCAGCAATCTCAAACAGATAGCGATCGCGTGCAACCATCTGCAATTGAGGTTCTCAGCAGCGACAAAGCCCAGCGGATGGCGGAATTTTTTAGTTTTTTAGGAGATCCTAATCGTCTGCGAATTCTCTCTCTTTTAGCTGAAAAAGAACTTTGTGTTAGCGATTTAGCAGCTGGGCTGAATATGAGTGAATCTGCTGTATCTCATCAGTTGCGAAATTTACGGGTGATGCGCTTAGTTAGTTATCGCAAGCAAGGTCGTCATGTTTTCTACAGCCTCCACGATAGTCATGTTTTGCATCTTTACCAGTCTGTCGCTGAACACCTAGACGAAAAGGATGAATGATCAAAAATTTCATAATTCATAATTCATAATTCATAATTCATAATTCTAATGATGGTGTTGGTAGCGACTAAACCCTGGGCCGTAGGTTGCTAAAAGATTTTGTGGTGAGAGGGCAATTTCTGGTACTCCGGTACAAACGATAGTTTGGTTAAGACAAATTACGCGATCGCAATAGCGACTGACCAGATCGATATCGTGAGAAACTTGCAATATCGTCCAACCTTCTTCCTGCTTCAGTTCATTCAGCAAAGTATAAAAATCTGCTGCACCTTGTACATCTACTCCAGCAAAAGCTTCATCCAATACCAATAGTCTTCGAGGCATTACCAAACAGTAAGCCAGCAATACCCGCTTTAGCTGACCACCACTGAGAGTACCAATCGCTTGATTTCGCAGATGGTAAGTATCAGTTCGCCGTAAAGCTGTTACTACTGCTGCTGCTTTTTCTTGATTTTGCTGCCATAGCCTTTTAAAAAATGAAATTTCCCTTTTCCCTTTTCCCTTTTCCCTTTTTCCTTCTTTGACCCATCCCAAACCTACCAATTCCCCAACAGAAATCGGAAAGCTGCGGTCAAAGATAAAATGCTGTGGCATATATCCTAACTGATGACGCAAATGCCCCAGTCTAGAAATTGGCAAACCAAATATTTCTATGTTGCCACTACTTCGCGGAATCAAATCTAAAACTGCTTGTACCAGAGTACTTTTACCCCCACCATTGGGGCCGACTATGGCAGTGTTGGTTCCTGGCAACAATTCAAATGAAACATCGCGAACAGCTAGATAGCTACCTTTGTATACACTCAACCCTTCTACTTTGACAACAGGAATATCAATATTCATTAGTCATTAGTCATTAGTTATTAGTCATTAGTCATTGGTCATTCACAAATGACAAAGGACATCTATTTGCAAGCTGATTCTAAAGTTTGTAAATTCTTCTGCATAGCCTGGAAGTAATACTGTGGTTCTTTGGAACCTGTTTCCAAAGAATCTAATTCACGCAAAGTTAAATTCAAGTCACGAGAAAGGCTTGTCAGCAATTTATTATCCGTTCCTGGTTCGCCAAATAAAGCTTTGACGTTGTACTTTTTGACGGCATTGACTGCTTTTTGCACATCCGTTGGTGTCAGTTGATCTTCAGGAATTTCTACTACTGCCACTTGTTTAAGGTTATAGCGTTTTGCCAGGTATGGATAGGCATCATGGAAAGTCACAAAGGTGCAGTTGGGGTACTTTTGTAAAGTCTGCCGATATTGATTATCTAAATCTTCTAACTGCTTGATATAAGCTGCTGCATTTGCCTCATAATTGCTTTTATTCGCAGGGTCAGCCGCAATTAAGCCATCCCTAATATTGATAACTTGTTGTTTTGCCAAAACAGGATCTAGCCAAACGTGGGGATTACCTTCAGCATGTTCGTGAGTATGTCCGTGGTCGTGTTCTTCCTCTTTGTTCCTCGTTTCTACCACAGGTGAAATTTCTTCCAAGGCTTGAATATTCTTGCTGGCTGAAATTTTTTCCAATTTAGGATTCTGGGCATTTTTGACCGTGTCTTCCAGAAATTCTTCTAAGCCCAAGCCATTTTCTACCAACACATTTGCTGTGGCGATCGCTCTCACATTTTCTGGTGTCGCTTGATACTCATGTATTTCCGTGCCAGGAGGAACCAAAACTGTCACATCTGCCACATCCCCAGTGACAGCCTTGGTAAACCAATACATGGGTAAAAACGTTGTTACCACTTTGATTTTTCCCGAATTGGTTGCAGGCGTGGATGCAGCCTCTTGTACTTGCGGTGACTGTTCGGTAGTTCCTCCTTGTTTTGTATTTGTTTGACTACAGCCAATCCCAACAGACAATACTAACAAGGCAATTAAGGATACTATGCCGCTTTTGTATTGATCTTTTCTACTTTTTATCTGAGTCCGCTTCACAGTCTTCTCTCCTCCTAAAAGATGAGGGTTTTCGTTTGTCAGAAACCCTATTGATAATTAGACTTATTCTAACTATACTATAAAAATAAGTATCATTCTCATTGACAACTTGTATCAAAATAGTAAACATGTTTGTTTTTGGAATCCGTTTTAGAATGAATTGCTTAGTTATTATTTCCAGACTTTGTGTTAAAAAATTTGCCAATAACTGATAAATTAATCGAAAACGCTTTTTAATAAAATCTGCTTTTATTAAGCAGAGCCGGGGGCAAATTAAAAAGTAGTGTGAGGAAAAAATGCAAAAATCTTGGAAATCTCTGTTGGTTAGCCCAGCAGTTCTCGGCACAATATTACTAGTTGGTAATACCGCAATTGCTGGAGAAACATCTCCAACATCGGAAGTTAGTGAACCGAATTTGGTAGTCACTCCAGAAAAAAAAGTTGGAAATAATACTCAAGAACAACAAATAGCACAAGTGACCTCGGTTTCTCAGCTGTCGGATGTACAACCAACAGACTGGGCATTTCAAGCTTTACAATCACTGGTAGAACGCTACGGTTGTATTGCAGGCTATCCAAATAGCACTTATCGCGGTAATCGACCGCTGACGCGATATGAGTTTGCTGCTGGTTTGAATGCTTGCTTAGACCGCGTTAACGAATTAGTTGCTACAGCCACAGGGGAGTTAGTAACAAAAGAAGATTTAGCGACATTACAAAAACTGCAAGAAGAATTTTCGGCAGAACTAGCGACTCTGCGAGGTCGTGTGGATACGCTGGAGGCAAAAAATGCTGAATTGGAAGCGAATCAGTTTTCTACAACTACCAAACTGACTGGACAAGTAGTCGCTGTAATCAGCGATGTTTTGGGAGGAGATGATGTCAATGATGTAGATGTTCGAGACAACAATACAACTTTTGGAGCGCGATCGCGCATAGAATTGAACACCAGCTTTACAGGGAAAGATACTCTGTTTACCAGGCTTCAGGCAAATAATATTCAAAATCCTGAGATTGGCACACCAGAGGGTAGCTTGTTCTTTGCTGGTGATGATGGCACCACTGATGTTTTCATTGATGCACTGTGGTACAGATTCTCGCCAACCGAAAGTACAGAAGTGATTGCTATTGCCAATGCAGGCGCAGCAGACGACGTTACCAGTACAGTAAATCTTTTTGACGGAGATGGGGCGTTTGGTGCTTTGTCTACCTTTGGTACACGTAACCCTATCTATTACCAAATGGATGGTGCAGGGTTGGGTGTCACCCAAAACTTCAGTGATTCATTAGCACTCAGTTTGGCATATTTAGCGAGTTCACCCAACGACCCATCTGATGATAATGGATTGTTCAACGGGGGTTACGGCGCTCTAGCACAGTTGACTTTTCAACCAAGCGATCGCTTTACCGTTGGCTTGACTTATATCAATGCTTACAATCAGGAACTGGGTACTGGTAGTAGACGTGCCAATCCTATATCCTTCCTTCAGTCTGAACTTACTCCTCCTGCGGATGTGACTGGAGAACCAGAACCGGTGAGTGTACCATTTTCCAACAATTCCTACGGTCTACAAGCATCCTTTCAATTCAGCGATCATTTAGTTTTGGGTGGTTGGGTTGGCTATACCAATGCCAAGAACTTATCCACTCAAGGAGGGACTATTGACCGTGGCAAGCTTGACATTTGGAACTGGGCAGTTACTCTTGGATTTCCCGACCTTGGTACTAAAGGCAGCTTAGCGGGCATCATTGTCGGGATGGAACCGAAGGTGACAAGTTCCAGTATTGATCAAATCAACGAAGACGAAGACACTTCATATCACATTGAGGCTTTCTATCAGTATCAGGTGAGCGATAACATCACTATCACTCCCGGAGTTATCTGGCTAACCGCACCCGATCATAACAACAACAACAATGATGCGATCGTTGGTGCATTGAGAACTACCTTTAGTTTCTAAGATTTTACGGTTACAAAACCTCCAGACTATAGTTCTCAGGCCATTGCCTGAGAACTATTTTTTGCAACTATAGGAATCCGGTTTGATTATTGAAAAAATCTAAGTACACGTAGGGTGTGTTACGCTACCCGATAACACACCCTACGTATCTTTTCAAAAATCAAATACTAGTTCTATATTACATTCTAAAACCCAGCATTACTGTTGAGCTTAATATTTAACCGGTTGCGATGTTAGATTCCCTGTCCTTGTTAATGGTGGGGGATTGGGTATTAGTGAGAATTATGAATGATGAATGCGATTGGGCTGAAAATTTCATAATTCATAATTCATAATTCATAATTTTTATACCCCAGTCCCCAGTCCCCTTTAATTAGGTTGTTAAAAAATGTTGTGAAAAGGCGGAAATGCCTTGCAATCTCTGGAAAGTTTGTCAGATTTACCAAAAGCAATAATTCTCAACCATAAATTAAGAAATGCAATTTAGTATCCAGGAAAAAGACTTAATACGCCGCATTACAAACCATATCCGTCAAAAGCTAGAACTGCAAGTCATCTTGACCGCAACAGCGGCAGAGTTACGTTCGTTTCTGGAAGTTGATAGAGTGAAAATTTGCAAATTTAATCCAGATGGGAGTGGTCAAGTCATTGCTGAATCTGTAGATAATAATCATCTACCCTCAGTGTTGGGGCTAATTTTTCCTGGGGATGAAATTCCACCGAAAATTCGTGAATTGTACGTTAAAGTACGAGTGCGTTCGATTGTAAATGTTGATACCAAAGAGATTGGTCAAAGTGCTCTGTATAATTCAGAAACAGAGGAGACGATCTCTAAAGAGATCCGCTACCGCTCTGTAGATCCCTGCCATCTGGAATATTTAACTGCGATGGGAGTGAAATCCTCTCTGGTGTTACCCATTCTGCATGATGAGCAACTCTGGGGACTGTTGGCGTGTCACCACTCACAGCCACGTTCAATTCCAGAATCGGAAGTGGAAACGATGCAGATGGTTGTCGATCAGCTGTCAATAGCGATCGCCCAAAGCACCTTCCTCAACCAAGCTCCTGAAAGAGCCACACGGGAAGCTACGATCAAGAACATTGTCACCCTGCTGCACTCACTATCCTCCATTGAGTTCCAGCCAGCTTTAGCACAAGCCGTCATTGCCTTCGGTGGTTCTGCTGGCAGACTTTGCATCAGAAATGAAGCATTGGCTCTCCAAGACGGCTACGTCAAAAGCTTTGCAGACTGTTTGGAAGCCTCCAGCAATCACCTCAAGGTTTATGTCTACGGCAAACAACCCGTAATGCCAGAATTGGCAAAATATCCATTGATAGAGCAATATAGCATTTGGCAGGAACACTATAAGTCTCATAATTATGATGTTTGGGCAATTTCAGACATCTATCAAATTCATGAATTGCGTTTTTTGCAAGTTGCCTTACAATCAACCAAAATTCGTAGCATCTTGATGATTCCACTCCTGTATCGTCAGGAATTACTAGGATACTTAAGTATTTCCCGGGACGACGTGGAAAAAGAAACCCTGTGGGCAGGAGAATCTGACCCCGACAGGCGTCAACTATACCCTCGTCAATCGTTTAATGCTTGGCGAGAATCCAAAAAGACTCAACCTCGTGAGTGGACGGTCGAAGAAATCGAATTGGCGGATGAGATAGGTAAACAATTTGCCTCTGCTGTTCACGAACATGAGCTACACCAACAGTTACATACGCTCAATACCAACTTGGAAAGTCAAGTCCAAGATGGCAAAACCAAGCTGCAACAGTCAACGAAACTACAACAGGCGTTGCTTGATGTTGTTGCTAATATTCAAGCCTGTGTTGATCTAGATACGATCTTTCAAACAGCTATCAAACAGGTGTGCCAATTACTGCAAGCTGAGCGTGTTTCCATTCGTCGCTTCCTTAAAGATGGGAGTGATGAATTTAGCAGTGATTTTGAGGTAGCTAGCCCAGAGTGGTCAAATTTGTCCCTACTCGGCATCAACACACTTTGGAACGATACCTACTTACAAAAAACACAAGGGGAACCTGACCGCAACAACGAAGCATTTGCGGTGGATGACATCTACAAAATAGGATTTATTCCCTCTGACATCGAAATTCTCGATCAATATCACATCAAAGCCTTTGCGATCGCTCCTATTGTTGTTGGAGAAAAACTCTGGGGTTTACTAGCAGCTTATCAACACTCCCAGCCTCGCCACTGGCATTCATCGGAAATAAAATTCCTCAGTCAGATGGCTGCCCAACTTGGAGTGGCAATCCAGCAAGCTGAATTAATTGCACGATCGTGTCAGCAGGCAAATGCATTACAAAATGCAACACAACAAAAGCAGGCATTGTTAAGAGTTTTTACCAAGATGCGGCAATCCATTCACTTCCCTACGCAAAATACCGAGTTTGAAGATTTTTGACCAAAATTAGGGGTAGGGTCGAGAGCAAATGCATCTAATTTGCCCAAATTAAAGCATTTCGGAAATCTCTAATACCAAAAGGTATAACTGTTAGATAAAAAAAGACCAGCCTACCACAGCTGGTCTATTGTCTATTAATAAAGTTATTCTTTACGTTGTCTTCTCGATAGAGTAAAACCCAAATATCACGTTCCCAAAACGCAACGGGCAATTTTTCTTAACATTATTGTAACAGTCAACACAGATTTTTAGTTTATTTTTATCAAAAAAAGAAATAGTTAAAGAAAATTAGCCTCTATCTTTAAGAATAATTCACCAAACAGCAGTAGGGGGAGTGGGAGAGTGGGAGATGGGGAGAATAACCACTAACCACTAACCACTAACCACTAACCACTAACCACTAACCACTAACCACTAACCACTAACCACTAACTCTTAACTAACTGCGGTTGTCCCCAAATGATGCGTTCCTGTTTGTAAATCGCAATTCCTGGCTTGGCTCCCTTGGGTTTGTAAACGTGCTTTGGCTGAGTGTAAACTACTGGTATCTGGTCACTTTGACGAGCGCGACTGTAGTAAGCAGCAAGATTGGCAGTAAATTGCAAATCTGCTTCCTCTGGAACAGCACCAGGTTTTAGCCGCAGTAGCACATGACTACCTGGAATTTCTTGAGCGTGGAACCACAGGTCATAATCCCCAGCGATACGAAAAGTTAATTGGTCATTTTGGCGATTGTTGCGACCGATTAATACTTCAAAACCGCTGGGGGTGAGGTAACGATAAAAATTGTTAGTGTTTTCGTTAGTATTACGGCTGCGATACTCTGGATCTTCTAAGTACTTTTGTTGAACTAACTCCTCACGGATTTCTTCTAAAGCTTGTAAATCTTCTGGTGTTTGGTAGTTTTCTATCTGAGCGATCGCAGCTTCGACTTGTTCTAAATACTCTATTTCGGCGTTAACTTCTGCTAGTAGCGGTTCAACAGCAGAACGAGCACGTTTGAGTTTTTGGTGCTGTTTGTATAGATTTTGAGCATTTTGCACAGCATTTTTATCTGGTTCGAGCCTAATTATTACTGGTTTACCAGTCTCAAAGTCAGGGAGGCTAATTTCCTCCATTCCAGGTTTCCAGTCCTGTAGGTACGCCATCAACAAATCAGCCTTAGTCCGATACTCATCTGCTCGATCGGACTGCTGTAAGCGTTGCTCAAAAGTTTGTGCCTTCAGCCGCAATTTTTCTAAAATGTTACTGAGCTTCTGACTCAATTGATGGCGCAGTTGCGAGAAGGTTTGTTGATTTAGCCAATCGCTGTAGTAGCGGTTAATTAATTCTTGAACATCTGTTGCTGATTCAATTCCACCCCAACCAAGTACAGTGTACCCTTCTGCTGTCCAGGCTGGTTGAAATTTCTCGTCTGCCAAGACTTTTAACCATTCTTGCCAACGCGCAAATAATTTTTGCCAGTCGTCAGGTTGTAGAGTATCGGTGTTAGCTTCTGGATCGATGTTTGCAGCTAAAAGCATTGACTGTAACAGCGCTGGAGAGACGCCACGATAATTTTTCAGCAACTGTCGTTTGATTGCTCCCGGTATTAAACTGACTCGTTCTTGCCAGCGTTGCTGCGATTCATCCAAACTAGGTATGGCATTAGTGAGACTGGGTGGAGTTTCATAAGGCTGTCCGGTAAGAATGGGACGGACGCTAGATTTTTGTTGGTTGACTTGGTGGGCGACGGTGATAATAATATTGCTGGCATCGGTGAGAATGACGTTGCTGTATTTGCCCATGATTTCTATGTACAGGTGATACAGCGCTGGTTCTCCCGGACGACGAGCAAATTGTAAATCGACGGCACGTTCCCAAGGTGCGATCGCCTCAACTGCTACCAATGCCAAACCACCCAGCTGATGAACTAGTTGTTGGCTAAAGGTAAAAGTATCTGGCGATCGCGGTGGTGGATTGCCGATGTGCAGGCGCGCTGCTTGGGGATGCCAGGAAACTTCTAGCCAACCTCGCCCTTTGAGAGTACGTAGCGCTATCGAAATAGTATGGCGATCGCGTTGGTAAACCTGTTCCAAGCGCGACGGTAGCCAGTTAGCACGGATGTCGCTACAAATAGCTGTGAGAGTAGTAAAGTCAAATGTTTGCACAACGTTAGTCGTTGCCGTTCCAGCATCGAGTGTCAGTTTAACCTGATTTAAACCCATAAATGCACACCAACAATAACTTCGTTGGTGTGCATTTGTGTTTATCAGGAGTTTATCAAAATGAATTTAAGCAGGCTGTTGAACTACTTTCTTTCTTTTAGTGTAACCTACACCTACAATACCAGCCAAGAAAATAGCACCGACTGTACCTGGTTCTGGAACTGTTTTCTGCTTTTTCAGACTACCACCTTTGATTTGGTAAGCAAGCTCTGCTCCCTTGACAGTATTGATGTTCTGAGAATTGAATTCAAAAAATAGCGTTGATTTACCAGTGAGTGTAAAATCTCCAACTAGATCGCCGATCAGCAAATAATCAACATCAGATGATTTGGTTGCATTTTGAGAACTTGCAGAACCAAAAGAACTGATATTAGTCACCTTACCATTCTGTATCAGCTTTAGGTCGCTTAATAATACACTGTTGCTCAATGTTTCTACACGCTGGTTATTGTTGTTTTTATCGATTTTAAAGTTATTTGCTCTAGTGCGCAGAAAAAGGTCTGTGAAAGCTCCAGTAATCTGGTAATTAACTAACTCTTGGCCGCCAACAGTATACTTGACATTTGAACCTTTGACTTCCAAGCTAAAATCTACAGCTTTACCACTATCAAAATCAAACTGTCCTGAAGTAGCAACACCGAAGTTTTTCTTAAGGGCGGGAGCAGAGCTATTAGGATCGTAAACGATGTCAAATAGTTGTAATTCTGTATCTCCACTTAAGGGTTTTGTTTGCCAGGCATTATTACCAATTTGACTTTGAGCAACAAATTCTTCTATGTAATCGCCACTAGAAATTAATGCATTAAAGTCATCATCTGTGAATCCCGATTTATATTCAAATGTAACTGCTTTGGCAGGGTTAGGTGCCATAAATAACCCCATAGTTACTAGTCCTAAAGCGTAAATAAGTTTATGTTTATTTCTAATTTTCTTGAAAGATAGCATTGTATTTCCTTTAATTAGCTGATGATTAGTGATATTTGCACCACAAATAAATTTTCACAACTGATAGCTTGTTCTTTCATTTGCAATTTAGAAAATTATTTGCAGTTACAGTCGTCAACCAAGATAAACAGTTGTATATCCCAAGATTAAAATATTGATTCTTTTTGTGTCGATAAAAAATTTTTTATTTTACTGAAACTTTTCTCTGAGATAAAAATTTTGTTTTCAGTCAGGGTAAATACTGCACCAGCTATCAGATATGATATTTTTGTATGATTAAAAAGAAGATAACAACAACAGTGTAAATACATAAAACAATAAAAAGACTTCATAAAGAAGTCTTTGGGAATATTTCATGTCTTTGAGGAGTTTGGTACTTTAACAATTCTTATAACAATTCTATTTCATTTCTGAAAAAATAAAGTAAATTTGTACGTCCTTCTTTCCTGTTTCCTGTTAAGAGTTACCTGCCTCAACGAGTAATTTCACAATTCATTTAGGACTGCTATAGTTGTAACAATTACACAGGAAGGACGCAAGATTTGCGTCCTTACCAAAAATTTTCGTAATAGGAATTGGCAATAACAAAAGGTATAGGTAAGAAGAATTAGCCCTTACCAATTCCCCATTATCTGTTACGGAATCAGCTTATGAACTCATTAACGCTGGTTCTTTCTCTTCAACCTTTGGGTTCAAAAGTTGCGTGTATAATTCACTCAACTGGCTGGCGACGCCATCCCAACTAAACTTGGTTTCAACTCGCGTTCTTGCACCTTGACCTAACTGATCTCGCCACTGCTGACTGCTGATAATTCGATCAATTGCAATAGCGAAGGCATCCACATCTTGTGGTGGTGCTAGTAAACCAGTTTCTTCGGGTACCACAGTAAACTGAAGTCCGCCTACATCACTTGCCACTACTGGTGTATAGCTGGCCATAGCTTCTATTGCCACCAATCCAAAGGGTTCATAGTGACTGGGGACAACGCAAACATCAGCCGCAGCGTAGTAACTTGGTAGGATTTCTTGACTGAGACGACCAGTAAAGGTGGTAAAATCACTAATTCCTAATTCGGCAACAATCTTCTCAATTCGTTCGCGTTCTATACCGTCGCTATGACCAGGACGGCTACCACCACCAATGATTAATTTCAGGTTTTTATTACCACGAAACTGCGACTGTCCCACAGCACGCACTAGGGTTTCTATGCCTTTACGCGGATCAAAACGTCCCACATAAAACACGACTTTGTCTTCGGTATCAAGTCCCAACTGAACTCTTGCCGCTTGTCGGTCAATACAACCAAACTGCTTAATATCAGTACCGCAGGGAATGATATCAACATTACCTTTTGTGGAAACGAGCGATCGCATATGTTCTTTTTCCTGTGGACTCGTCGCCACTATCCGTTCGGCTGTTTCCAATACCTCTTTTTCTACTGCTAACCGTGTACTGGCAATTAGAGGAATACTGTTGATAGTGTTGTACTTAACTGCTCCTAATGAGTGGTATGTATGAACCTGCTTACTACCTTGAATTTTCTTTAACTGCATCCCTACCCAGCTAGAAAGCCAGTAGTTTGTATGAACTAACGGATATGTAATACTGTTTTCTGTTTGGAATGCCAGAAAATTCTCCACAAATTCTGGCAAATACCCAAACAAATTGTCTCTAGGAACAAAATCAAGAGAACCCGCTTGTAAACGTATTGTTCGACAATTAGGGCTGTGTTGAACTATTGTGTCTTGCTCTGCACTCACCTTGCGGGTAAACATATCAACTTGCCATCCCCGCTGGGCTAATGCTTCACCTACCTGACGAACATAAACATTTTGTCCTCCAGCTTCTTCTTTACCGATTTCGATTGCTGGATCGCCGTGGACTGAAATCAAGGCGATGCGTTGTTCAGTTCTAGAGTTCATAGTGTGTTGGTTTCTTGATTGAACAAGGTGTCAAGCAGATTTTTGTCTAGCTCGTCACCTCAATCATGTGGAAAGTTTAAGTAATCTTTATTTTAATTTAATCTGACAAATATTTTATACATCTGCGACTAAATGTACTCTACTCAATTCCGTATTTCTATTCATTCTTTTTATAGATAATTGCGAATATTTTATCTAATCGCTTTGATAAACCAACCTATTTTTTGTATTTAGAATCACCTAAATTGAGTTTAATCTATGCCAATAATTGATATATTCTATGCATCGATCGTATCAAAAAAATCATTTGATTGTAATTTAATATACTTTATACTAAATGGTTACACTACGATTTTTTAGCAACTTCTTCTTAAATCAACCATTATTAGATGTTGTTCAAAAGTAAAATTAATACATATATTTGATTACTTACTTTAAACTAAGTACATTAGAAAATAAAAGCATTTATTTACACTTATATCTTTTGAGTTATATACTGTTTTATCTAATTTAAGATTGTAAAATTTAATACTTGTATTCACGAAACTTTATATGATCAAACCCTGACATTTATAATTAAAACTTATGAAAATTTATTTT
This sequence comes from Fischerella sp., assembly GCF_013388695.1. Lineage (NCBI taxonomy): Bacteria > Bacillati > Cyanobacteriota > Cyanophyceae > Nostocales > Hapalosiphonaceae > Fischerella > Fischerella sp. Next base: position 18,081 of record NZ_JACAEU010000118.1, on the reverse strand, counting down.
GTATTTGTCTAAACCTAAAAATTTAGAGTGTCATATCCTTTTTTACTGCTAAACTTATCCACCTATTGTCTCTATTTAGGTGATCGCACTGCTTTTTGCCTATTTGCTAATTCTAGGTTCACCAAGCTACCATGCAACAGACGCTATGAGCTTTTATTCACAACGAAGCATAAAAATCTATCTTTCCTTTCCCCTTTACCCCTTTGCCTTTTCCCTATTTTCAAGATAGAAACACTGCACGTAGAACACTACATCTATGGAATGAAGGTGAAGAAGTGCTGAGAAGATAGGACTAGTTCCGGTGAGCCGATCGCACTTGCTGATATGCTGAGAAAGAATTCAAAGACAACAAGCATTGTAGCGAAATAAAAAGCGATTGCAGAAATTAAAGACTCTGCTTCCAGTAAAATACACTTATGCAACTAAAATTCATTCCCGTTGAAGAGTTTTACTTTGCTCTCACCCTAGCGGTTCGGACGCTGGAAGAATTAGATCAACCAGGTTTAATTGAACAAGTGCGATCGCGACTGTTGGCAGAATGCGGTCAGCCTTCTACAGTAGCTCCTGGCAAACAGAATACCTTTAATTATGTATTCAAAGTAGAAGGTATAGACTCCAGCCCCGCGCCTGGGCTGATTGTCTCTATTTCAGACTGGCAAGATAAACTACGCCTTAGCAGCGACTATGGTTGGATGCTAGATCGGCAACGCAAGCCAATCCGCACAGAAAAATTTGACCAGCGATCGCAGTTTACCCAACAGTTGCGATCGCACTTACAACAATGGCTTCAAATACCCTTATAGTTAACTAGCTCGCAGGTAGATAATTAAAAATTAAAAATTCAAGTTTGTTTTGAATTTTTAATTTTTAATCACTTCTACTGCTGTCTTAACTAGTAGTTTGTGCGGCTAACATCTGCTTGAGTTTTTCCAACTCAGACGCCCAGCGGGGATCTGGACGAATAGCATCTGTGTCCGCAGCTGGGGTGCTTTCTCTGGGACCACCACGACGAGATTTTTTAGGTTTCTTGTTTTCTCTCGGGGCACTACCACCAGCATTACCACCAGCATGACTAACAGCTTTAGCTGCTGGTTGTTCTTCGCTATCTTCTCCCTTCGTGCGAGGTAATGCTTTTTCTAATTTGATGGGAGAATCTTTGAACAATTGACCATTGTATTTTTCAATAATATGGTCTGCTTGTTCATCATTATTGACTGTGAGAAAACCGAAGCCACGGCATTTGCCTGTTTTTCGGTCTTTGATCAGTTTAGTGGTGACAGCATCGCCTTCTTCTGCAAAAACTGCTTGCAGTTCTTGACGATCTATTTCTTCTTTAGGCAGATTACCTATATATAGACGAACGGACATGGACTACACCTCCAGAGTTGATTGAAAACTACCAGGCAAAAAACAGTAACTTGGCTTTGGCTTTTGTTTTGATAGATGCTATTGACCAACATTGCCACAAACCAATTTTTTTAATCCAAAATTTTAATCTGTACAATACAGTTTTTTACCAGGATCAAGCTTGTTTAATACAAAAGCGTACACTGCGCCAATAATACCTTTATTCTAAGAATTTATTAATTTTAAACCTACTGCTTACGACAGGAAATTTCTTCAAGCCCTTCGACGAATTAAATACCATTTCTTACATTATCACGGTATTTTCTACGTAGCTAGTTCAGGACACACATTTCCAACGATTGCATGAATGCATCGTAGCATAAAATACTTTTTTTCTGAAGTGTGGCAATGTGGCATTTTGGAAACAAAAACCAGCCAGTGGCTGGTTGATTTGCTGCTGTGTTGGGAGGAGAAAAGGGGATTTATTGGCGCAAGCAGCCGAGAATGATAACTAAGCTAGGTTACTAAGTTATATTGCTTGCTATTGTTTATGTGAATAAATGTAACACATTCAGAAAGATTTTGCAACTTTTGTTTACAAACCGTAGGTGGTTAGTAGTTAGTGGTTAGTGGTTAGTGGTAAACAACTACTAACTACTAACTACTAACTCTTACCCTCTAAGGAGAATATATGCTCCCCAAACCTCTGCTGCTACAGCCAAAACTATAGACAAAATGGGATGAGGACTATTAAGGGTTCTTCCGCCTTGAGTTTGCAAGCTTTGGATGTCAATCCAAGGTGTAGCCCCCCGCCGTAGCCAGCCAGTGACAACGATCTGCCGACCAATCAACTCTTGAAGATTGATGCCCTGTCTTAGCCAAGGTACATGATGTAATTTCACCAAACCAGTGCTAGATTGCAGGATTAAATCTTGTCCTAAATAGTTGCTAGTACCCTGACGACCTAACAGCTTGCCAACAAGACGCACGCCAGTGCTATCGATGGGAAGGGCAGCAGGGTTAGTTAATAGGTTGGGCAAACGGTCATCAGTTTGTACGTTAGTAGGTTTAATGTTGGGAAAGAAGGAATTTATCCGCAGCAAAATGCCGATGCTAAAGCCAATCAAAATGGAACCTTTGAGAAAATTCCAATCGTCGTAGATCCACGTCAGGTTCAAAATCTTGAATGCGAAAATAATTTGCCAAATTAGCCAGATCAGACCCCCAAACACAATACCTAAAATAATTCCCAAAAAAGGAGCGATTTGTAGTAAAAAAGACTGACGTTTTACTCTTAAGGGGCGTTGGCTTTCGAGATATAATTCCGGGACTACGTGCCAATTACGGGCAATCTGACAAAGACGTTGGAGGCGATCGCCTATTAAAGGATGAGTATTATTAATCACAAACCACCAACGATAGGGGTTGAGATTATCCCACATTAAGAAAGATTCAAAGGTGGTATGAGAAGCAATACTGCCTAAACACAGACTTTGTTCGTAGCCTACTGGCATAACTATATTTAAGCTTTCTAGCTGCCAGCTAGTGTGTTCCTGCTTTTGCACATCACCAGCAATGCCAATCGCAATTTTGAGCAATGCCCGGGTAAGCCCATTGGGATTACCAGTAACTTCTGCACCAACGCGATCGCTATAATAAAGCCGTAGCTGAGACAACCACAAAGCTGTCCCCACGAGTAAACACCACACACAATAAATCAGACTCGCCAGCACACCTAAAACATGATGCCAAATTGATGGCAAACTTCTGTCTCCCCATTCCGCAAATTGCCGATATAGTTGGTAAACCGGAATCGTCACCAGTAGCACCAGTGACATCACTCCATAATCCCGGTGGGCGATATGTCCCAACTGACTGGCGTAAATTGTGGCGATTTCGTCATCTGCAAGTTGTTCTAAAAGTCCCCGACTCACCACAATCCTGGCAGTACGAGGTAAATTACCATAAGTAAAGGCAACTGGTGCAGCAAGTGGTATAATAAACAATTTTGGTGTCTGCCAGCCCCGCTGTTGGCAATAGCGTTGCAATACTCGCACAGCCTCTTTGCTAGACCGATTTAAAAGATCCTTTGCTAGTGGTTGCTGACCATAAAATTCTGCCAGCAACCGATCCAATAACCAAGGAGACAGGCAGAACAATAGAAAGAGCGAGATCAGTAGAAAGATAGTGGGATTGGTATATAAAAGCTGTATTGGCTCAAGGAAGGGCAGCTTGACTAAAATATCGTTAATAAATCTCATTGTTAACATTAGCAGCGCCCGGATTACCCAAAACAGCGCTACAAATGTTCCTAATTGCAGTAGCCGCAATAGCTTTAAGCCCCGCTTTGGTAGCGGTTGCCATACCCTAGCACGTCCTGCTTGCCGCCAATAAATAGTGAGTGGTTTGGTTCGATCGCGATTAACAGTTGCAGAAGAATCACTAGGCGTAACAGTAGGAGAAATGGAAGATGCAGAGAGTGATAGAGATGGAGTTGTGGGCACAGAGACGCGGGGCATGGAATAAGCAGAGGGCAACCAAGCATGCGGGCCTCCTCGAGTTGTAGCCACCCGCAGAGTAGAATTTGGTGCTGATACACGCTGCGAGGTGATGAGTTCATCCCCCGTGTCCTCTTTTCCCTCTCTATTCTCCGACTCCTGAAACTCTGACTCAGAAGTGACTGTGGACGGAGTAGGTGATGAATTCTCAAAAGGGACAAATCCTGTTACATCGGTTTTTGATTCAGTTTTTAATGGAGTATGGTTTTTATAACGTTTTGTTAATTTCTGTAAAGAGCGTTCTGCCCACTCCTTCACTTGCGGATTGTCACTTTGAGTCAGTGTTTCACACAGAGCGATCGCCTTTGGTACTTCACCGCTACGGGCATAGGCTACAACCAAACCAATTTCGGCTTGTAAGGTAGCCGTGCGATCGCTTGTAGTAGCAGTAACAGCTTCTAGTATCGTTTTCGCCGTTTGGTAGTTCCCTTGCTTGAGGGCGGTTAAACCAGCCTTCAAAGATGGTTCGGGATGCGAAGGCATAGCCGGTTGCACTCCAATAACTATATTGTTGGGGTTAGTTAGTAGTTAGTAGTTAGTAGATAGTAGTTAGTAGGCAGAAAACAACTTTTTAACACTTATTTACATAGCTGCTTTTCTTTCCGTATAACTACTTAGTGGCTGTTTGTTAACTAATAACTACTAACCACTATCTACTACCTACTAACCACCAACTACTAACCATTCAACAAAAAATTTGGCATTTCTTCCCCTCTTCTGGCGAAGGGGAAGAGGGGGAGGAATGCCAGTCAGCATCTAAGCTACACACAGATGATTGCTCCATGAGTGGGTTGTTGACCCTTAGCCCTCCACGGGTTGTTGACCGGAAAATACTGGGGCGATCGCACTTAGTTTCAACTCTGGATGGTCTCCCTGTAATTGTTGACAGTTCCACTCATTGCGGAACAGCAAGACTGGGCGACCCATGCTATCTTTGACTGTGGTTGTATTGAATAAGCGTCCTACCTTGTTCAACTCTTCCCAACCACCCTCAACCCAACGGGCAACGCTGTAGGGCAATAACTCTAACATGGTTTCCACTCCATATTCATTTTGTAAGCGGAATTGCACCACCTCGAATTGCAACTGACCCACCGCAGCCAGAATTGGATCGCGCTTGGCTTCATCCACTGAGTACATAATTTGTACGGCCCCTTCTTCGCGCAACTCAGAAACACCTTTTTGAAATTGCTTGAATTTGGAGGGGTTCGGGTTGCGGAGAATCGCAAACAACTCTGGAGAGAAATAAGGAATACCCTCATACTCTAACTTTTGTCCAGTGTAAATTGTATCCCCAATTGCAAAAACTCCAGGATTGTTTAAACCGATTACATCACCTGGGTAGGCGACATCAATTGATTCCCGTTCTTGGGCAAAGAGTTTTTGCGGACGAGACAGACGGACAATTTTGCCTGTGCGAGCGTGATTTACCGTCATATCTTTTTCAAACTTGCCCGTACAGACGCGTACAAACGCCACGCGATCGCGATGTTTTGGGTCCATATTGGCCTGAAGTTTGAACACAAACCCAGAAAATTCTGGGTAGGCAGGGAAAACTTCACCGATAGTGCTGTTATGAGAGCCTGGTTTGAGGGCGTAATCTAGAAAAGACTTAAGGAATAATTCTACCCCGAAGTTAGTCATGGCACTACCAAAGAAAACAGGTGTCATTTTGCCTTGGTGTACCAACTCTAAATCTAGATCCGGCCCCACACCTTCTAAAAGTTCTAAATCGTTTTTTAGTTGATAGTAAAGGTCTTGTTCTAGGAGTTGTTCAATTTTGGCATTGCCCAAATCAACTACCGTGTCTATTGCTTCTTTACTACCGTGGGCAGTTCTTTCAAATAGGTGGATTTGTTGTTGTCGGCGGTCAAAGATACCTTTAAAGCGATCGCCCATACCAATGGGCCAGTTAACCGCATAGGTTTGCAATCCTAATTCTTGTTCAATTTCATCCAGCAGTTCCAGCGGTTCTCGTCCTGGACGGTCTAGCTTGTTTACAAATGTGAAGATAGGAATACCCCGCATCTTACACACTTCAAACAACTTGCGCGTCTGGGGTTCCAAACCTTTGGCAGCATCAATTAGCATCACCGCATTATCTGCTGCTGCCAGAGTGCGATAAGTATCTTCACTAAAATCTTGGTGGCCGGGAGTATCTAATAAATTTATCTGACAGTCCTGGTATACAAATTGCAAGACTGTAGAAGTAATAGAAATACCCCGTTGTTGTTCCATTGCCATCCAATCGGACGTAGCTTTGCGTTGCGCCCGCCGTGCTTTGACTGCACCAGCTTCGTGAATTGCACCTCCGTATAGCAGTAGCTTTTCTGTCAGCGTAGTTTTACCAGCATCAGGGTGAGAAATAATCGCAAAATTGCGCCGACTTTCAACTGCTTTGTGAAGCTCTAACTCTAGGTCAGTTGACATAACTGTATCTACTTGTAACTTAACTTAACTTAACTTTTTCCAACTTTAGCGAGTCTTTTAATCTTAAGGCAACGATGCTCATGATAGGGTCTTAATGTAACTGAAACCTGAATAAAAGGGGGAAAGTAATGTACGACACGGACAAGCGCAAGCTTTTATCAGCCCTGTGTCACGGAGCAATTTTTTTTAGTACTACATTAGTATCAATTGGTCTACCAATTTTCATCGTTTTTTTAACTGAAGATCCTGTTGTTAGAGAGAATGCCAAAGAAGCGATTAATTTCCACTTTAATGTCTGGTTCTATGGAGCTATTATTGGTGTGCTAATCTGGATCACTTTCGGTTTATTGATACCTTTGGCCGGTATCTGGTTTGTCATCCACTGGGGATTAACTATTTGGGCGCTTTACCACGTTCTTAGCGACACTGAAAAACCATTCCGCTATCCCTTCATTTTCCGACTTGTGTAGCATAAAAGTGATTTTTCTCCGTTAGCACTAAGGTCACTGATGAATATATTTAGATAAAGAAGTGACTTTGAAATAGCTGGTAATTGCAAAATGGTAATTGGTAAGAGGCTGTGTTTTAATTGCCAATTACTATTGAACCTCACACTTATTCCATCAGTGATTGATAATCCAGTTCATCTACTATTTTGATGAGAATTTTAATATAGTTTACCTGCCTTCTCGCAGAGAAATGGCAAGCAAGCTGTAAAATACAAAATTGCCCCACAGCATCAGCAGTAGGGCAGAGGACAGTTAAGCGCTTTTTGCAGTGTGTCCTACGGGAGCAAGGTTTTGCCCTGGATGTGTGACGCTTTGTTTTTCGTCCATTTGAGTTTTTTAGTTTATAAAACTTTATGTTTCCAATTCATCGACCCCGTCGCCTGCGTACCCATTCCCAACTGCGTCGGATGGTACGCGAAACCGTTCTCACCACAAATGACTTAATTTACCCTCTGTTTGCTGTACCAGGTGAGGGAATTGCCAATGAAGTCAAATCAATGCCAGGTGTCTTCCAGCTTTCAATAGACAAAATTGTGGAAGAGGCTAAAGAAGTTTATGACCTGGGCATTCCCGCTATTATTTTGTTTGGCATTCCCGCCGATAAAGATGTGGATGCCACTGGCGCTTGGCATGATTGCGGTATTGTCCAGAAAGCTGCCACTGCTGTGAAAGAAGCAGTGCCCGATTTGATTATCATTGCTGATACTTGTTTGTGCGAGTACACCAGTCACGGCCACTGCGGCTATTTGCAAGTCGGTGACTTGACAGGAAGAGTACTCAACGATCCCACCCTAGAATTACTCAAGAAAACCGCTGTTTCCCAAGCAAAAGCGGGTGCGGATATCATCGCGCCTTCTGGGATGATGGATGGATTTGTGCAAGCTATTCGTGTTGGTTTGGATGAAGCGGGATTCCAAGATACGCCAATTTTATCATATGCAGCTAAGTATGCTTCGGCTTACTACGGCCCGTTCCGGGATGCAGCTGACTCAGCACCGCAGTTTGGCGATCGCCGTACCTATCAAATGGACCCCGGTAATGCCCGCGAAGCCCTCAAAGAAATTGAGTTAGATATCGCTGAAGGCGCTGATATGTTGATGGTGAAGCCAGCCTTGGCTTACATGGATATCATCTGGCGCGTTAAGGAAGTTAGCAATCTACCCGTTGCTGCTTACAACGTTTCCGGTGAATATTCTATGGTGAAAGCTGCCGCCCTCAACGGTTGGATTGACGAACAGCGCGTGGTGATGGAAACTTTAATCGGTTTCAAACGCGCTGGGGCGGACTTGATTTTGACCTACCATGCTAAAGATGCAGCGCGTTGGCTGGGGTAAGCAGTGGCTAGTCCTCAAAGATGACAAAATTTCATCTGCATAATTTGCTTGTAAATCTCACGCAGAGGTGCAAAGTTGGCGACAGATGCTGTAGCAGATATAGCAGATAGTTGAACCGCGAGTCCGACCAAAAAATTTATCTGTTACACATCCGTTGCTTGTCTTGGTATCTAGGCGTGAGATTGTTGTGGAAAGAAATTCAAAATCAAAAATTTTACTTTTTATATCTCTAGCTACAGGACAATTGTCAGTAATTTTTTAGTTTAAAAAATTACTTAATTTAACAGTAATATTTTGGATACCCTAGCGTATCTTCAAAATAAATACAATATCAAATATAATGCTCCGAAACTCCTTATCCGAGATAAGTAGAAAGGCATAAATAAACTAAAAACAGTGCGGGCTAGAAGCCCACCCCACAATATTATTAAAGCTCTTGTGGGGTGGAGAGAAGTCCGAGCGGAGGCTTCCTCCGTAGACGCCCTCCGGGCGGCTTCCCAAAGGGTTCGGAACTTCGGAGCATCCTGCCCGCCCGTATCAAATACAAGATATTTTACGTTTAATTATGTTGACCTACTTATAACAGCGATCGCTAGTGTAATTTTTTGGTAGCTGAGGTGCATACAAAAAGGTTCTGAAAAGATTATCGGCTGTCTCCTGTCTTATCTATCGCCTAAAGCAAAACTCCACCTAATTCACAAGGTTTTCTTTGTTGATAGTATACAGATTTATCTTGTATTGGGTACGTTGGTAAACGTGAAAGTTAGTCCTGTATAAAAATAGGTACAGATATTTAAGGTTTTGCATAGAGAATTTTATAAGAGATTGTACAGAAATATAGGAATCTTTTGTTTGTCATAAGGTACAGCGATCGCTTATAAAATAATATAGTTAATAATTTGTTTTCAGTTGGCATTTTTACGTCAACTGATTTATTAAATGCATTCATATAGTTATCAAAGGGAGCATTCAGATATGGATATGCAAGTCCTGAGAGAACGTGCGGGACTTAGCCGTGCAGAGGTTGCCTTCAGGCTTGCAATCAGTGAAACCAGTGTTCGCAACTGGGAAGCAGGACGTACTGAACCTACAATGACGCCCAAAAAATACTTAGAAGCGTTGCGACTATTTAAATGCACACCAGAAGAATTGGCAGCAGCAAGCGAAAAATCTATCAATCAGCGGCATAAACGTAAACCAGGAAGACCAAGAAGGTTTCCAAATAATCAGGTCAATCAAGTCACTCCTATGCCTGACACTTCTGCTGCTGAGATACGGCTGTAGCTAGCTGAAATAATAAATACCGTTATCTCAATGCATTTGATTTTGCACACTTTGATTAAACAAAATAATTATGGGCTAGCATACAAGCAAACGGGCAAGATGCCTTTTCTCCATTGGGTACTGGTGAAATCGCTTCCCGTCTTAGCTTCTGCCGAGATGGGAAAGTGGCGTAGACGCCTGTCAGGGCAGCTTCTCCTAAAGTAGGGTGATTAGATACTGGGGACTGGGAAAGAATCTCACTTACTTCCCATTCATCAATAGCCAGTCCCTTTTGAATTACAGTTAAAATAGCGATTGATAGCTAGCAAACTAGTACACTAAGGCAGAACTGACTCGATAGTTATATAAATAGACAACAAACTGCTTGTTACGAGCAATATAGGCTTCTGCGTTTTCTGTTCTGCCTCTTGCCTGCTTACAAAGCGTGCAAACTCGCCCTTCTGCTCTTTTTTGGAGCATCGCTCACCGTATTGATAGCAGAAGCACGATAAGATTCTAGAACAATAATCGCATACGAGGTCGAATGGCAGAAACACTACTCTTCAACGCCCTACGGGAAGCCATTGATGAAGAAATGGCGCGTGACTCAACTGTATTTGTGCTTGGTGAAGACGTAGGACACTACGGTGGTTCTTACAAAGTTACCAAAGACTTGTATCAAAAATACGGCGAACTGAGAGTTTTAGACACTCCCATCGCCGAAAATAGCTTTACTGGCTTGGCAGTGGGAGCAGCAATGACCGGGTTGCGGCCAATTATTGAAGGCATGAACATGGGCTTTTTGCTCCTTGCCTTTAACCAAATAGCTAACAATGCCGGGATGCTACGCTATACCTCTGGTGGTAACTTTAAAATTCCGATGGTTATTCGTGGCCCTGGTGGTGTAGGACGTCAGCTAGGAGCAGAACATTCTCAGCGATTGGAAGCTTATTTTCAAGCCGTTCCGGGATTAAAGATTGTTGCCTGCTCTACACCTTACAACGCCAAAGGACTTCTCAAATCTGCTATCCGCAATGACAACCCGGTGTTGTTCTTTGAACACGTCCTGCTTTATAACTTGAAAGAAAATTTACCAGAGGAAGAATATCTGCTACCACTGGATAAAGCAGAAGTCGTCCGTCGTGGTAAAGATGTCACAATTCTCACCTACTCGCGGATGCGGCATCATGTACTGCAAGCTGTAAAAACATTGGAAAAACAAGGTTTTGACCCGGAAGTTATCGATTTAATATCTCTCAAACCTTTAGATATGGATACAATTGGGGCATCCGTGCGGAAAACCCATCGAGTAATTATAGTCGAAGAGTGCATGAAAACAGGGGGCGTTGCAGCCGAAATAATTGCATCAATTAACGATCGCTTTTTTGATGAGTTGGATGCGCCAGTACTGCGGCTTTCTTCCCAAGATATTCCCACACCTTATAACGGTACTATGGAGAGATTGACAATTGTTCAACCAGAGCAAATTGTCGAAGCTGTAGAAAAAATGGTAGCTTTGCGAGTTTAGATCGGGGATCGGGGATGGGGTATTGGGTACTGGTGAGAATTATGAATGATGAATGCGATTGGGCTGAAAATTTCATAATTCATAATTCATAATTCATAATTTTTATGCCCTTATCCCCAATCCCCAGTCCCTAAAATAACTTAACTCTTCACTCATAACTCATCAAAGAGCGCTATCATATCGTTTGTCGCAGCGAGTGATGGTATGCAAAGACAGCGATCGCTATTAGCTTTAATTTTATTTTTGGTAATTGCCGCGATTGTGGTAATTGCCACAATTCCCGTACCCCGAGGATTAGACTTGCGGGGAGGCTCACAGCTAACAATTCAAGTGAAGACAACTCCAGAAATTCCACGTATCACGGAGCGAGAATTGGAAGCTGTTAAAAGTGTAGTTGAAGGTCGCGTCAACGGTCTTGGCGTCTCTGAACCTGTGATCCAAACAGTAGGAGAAGACAAGATCTTGGTGCAACTACCCGGAGTCAACGATCCACAGCAAGCAGAACGAGTTCTGGGAGGTACAGCGCAGTTAGAGTTTCGCCAGCAAAAACCAAATACCGAAGCTCAACTGTTTGCTTTACGAGCATCGCAACTCGAACTCAAACAAAAGCAACAGGAATTGCAAAACTCTCAGGACACCGCAGCAATTCAAAAAAATCAAGAAGCGCTGCAAAATAATAGCAAGGCGATCGCTGAATTATTTGAAAGCACTAACCCACCACTCACAGGTAAATTTCTCAAAGACGCCCAAGGACAACCAACCTCAGGCAATAATTGGGAAGTTGCGATTCGCTTTGACCAACAAGGCGGCGATCTTTTTGCCCAAATCACCAAAAACCTTGCCGGTACTGGCCGCAGCATCGGTATTTTTCTCGATAACGAACTGATTAGTTCTCCTGTAGTTGGCCCAGAGTTCGCCAGTACTGGTATTGCGGGTGGTGCTGCGGTGATTACTGGTAACTTTACACCCCAAGAAGCCAATGAATTAGGTGTGCAGCTACGCGGCGGCGCATTACCTGTACCGGTAGAAATAGGTGAAATTCGGACAGTTGGAGCAACCCTGGGTCAAGATAGTGTGCAACGCAGCATCTGGGCAGGTCTTGGTGGTCTGGTTTTAGTACTGATATTTATGGTGGTGTACTATAGACTCCCGGGACTGATTGCGGATATATCACTAGTGATTTATACCCTGCTGACTTGGGCTAGTTTTGCTTTGTTAGGCGTCACCCTAACACTACCAGGAATTGCAGGTTTTATCCTCAGTATTGGTATGGCAGTTGATGCTAATGTGCTTATATTTGAACGCACGCGGGAAGAGTTGCGAGCAGGTAAAACCTTGTATCGTTCTGTGGAATCTGGCTTTTACCGCGCCTTTTCCAGTATTTTGGATAGTAACGTTACGACCTGGATTGCTTGTGCTGCGCTGTTCTGGCTGGGATCTAGTTTGGTAAAAGGCTTTGCGCTGACCCTGGCTTTAGGGGTAGCGGTGAGTATGTTTTCAGCAATTACCTGTAGTCGAACGTTGATGTTTTTGGCAATTTCCATTCCTTCATTGCGGAAACCAGAACTATATTGTCCTAATTTGCCAGCCTCAAATCAGGCAGAGGTGGCTCGATGAAACTAAGTATCAATAAATCGCGATCGCTGTGGTGGGCTATTTCTCTCGCCGTCATTCTTGCTGGTATCATCTCAATGGTGATTTCCTGGCAACAAATTGGTGCACCCCTACGCCCAAGTCTGGATTTCGTTGGTGGTACACGCTTGCAGTTTGAACGGGATTGTACTAATCCAGATAACTGCAATCAAGACATTGATATCAACGTTGTTCGAGAAGTAGCAAAAGAACAAGGCTTGGGTGACAGCAGCATTCAAATTGTCGCTGATAAGGAAACAGGTAAAGACAATGGTGTATTAATTCGCACCAAAACATTGGATGTCGAACAGCGTACTAAGTTGCAAAACGCCTTAAGCGAAAAAATTGGCTCCTTTGATCCGCAAAAAACCCAAATTGACACTGTTGGCCCTACCATCGGGCGAGAGTTGTTTAGAAGTGGTGTCATTGCTTTGGTGGTTTCCTTTGTTGGCATCATTGTCTACATGAGCGTTCGCTTCCAACTGGACTATGCCGTATTTGCCATCATTGCTCTGTTTCACGATGTGTTGATTACGGTAGGCATGTTCTCGATACTTGGTTTGACAGTAGGCACAGAAGTAGACAGTTTATTTATTGTTGCTCTGCTGACCATTACCGGTTTCTCAGTGAACGATACCGTAGTCATTTACGATCGCATTCGGGAAACACTCAGCCGCAATCCCAATCAATCAATCAATGAAGTGGTAGATGATGCAGTCAATCAAACCCTAGCACGATCAATCAACACAACCTTAACTGTATTGCTGACATTATTTGCCATCTACCTGTTTGGTGGAGAAACCCTAAAAAACTTTTCCTTAGCCTTGATTATTGGTTTCACAATGGGGGCATATTCCAGCATTTTTGTCGCCAGTACTCTCCTTGCTTGGTGGCGAGAACGCAAAGGCGAATCCGTTGTTCCTCAAACTGCCGAGTCTATAGATGGATCTGAAAAATTATGAATTATGAATGCTGAATTATGAATTAAGAAAATGCTTATTGCTTCATAATTCACGCTTAATGTGGATTAGAAGCCGGAACCATATATTGTCGTTGTAAAGACTTGCTGTTTACAGCATTTCTACAAAACACAGAATCCTTGAAATATTATTGCTTTTCATAATTCATAATTTATAATTCATAATTCATACGTCTATGGATCAACCGGAAAAATTCCCCAATAGTGAGCAGTCAGAGGCATCTTTCGCTGAACAAGTGCAAAAGCTACATCGTCTTACGGTATATGGCAGATGGCTGTTTGTCGCCTGTTTGTGGTTCACAATTGCCCCTATATCAATATGGGATCTACGTGAAGAAATTGCTCTGTGGCGGCAATACTTTACCTGGGTAGCGGTAAGATACGGACTTTTCTACCATCCATTTGCTACTCTTGGTTTAGCTTTTTGCATTGGTATGACCGTCGCTGTATTAGTTTGGCAAAGCCGGAATATTGTATTTGGGCTAACACCGCAGCATAAACAACGCCTAGAAAAACAGGTTTTTAAGATACGTCAGCAGGGATCTAGCCATCCTCTGTGGAAGTGGATTTGTCAGTAAATCTTGAATTTTTTATTAAAAAAATAGTTGCTATAGAACCATAAAGGCTGTATCTTGCAAAGCGAAGGTGAGCAAAGATACAGCCTGAATTGGGGCGATTTATGAATTCTTCTCAGATTCAATTTAGCGATCGCAAATCGGAAATTGACCTTTACCAACTCCAACAACTGTTCAACCTTTCAGCTTTCTGGGCAAAAGGGCGCAGTGTAGAGGATTTGGGCATAGCTATTGCCAACAGCGATCCTGTGATTACTATTTGGGATGGACAGCAATTAATTGGTTTTGCTAGGGCAACTTCCGATGGGATTTACCGTGCCACCATTTGGGATGTTGTAATTCATCCAGACTATCGTGGTAATGGGCTGGGCAATAAGTTAGTAGAAACTGTTCTGAGTCATCCTCATATACAACGAGTAGAGCGTGTTTACTTAATGACTACTCACCAGCAGCAGTTCTATGAAAAGATAGGTTTTCAAAAGAATTCTACGACTACGATGGTACTATACAATCAATCCAACCTTGCTTCCCTTTCAGTTGCAGAAATTCAGCTTCAGAACTAAACAAAGGGTGTAAGAGGTAATTTATAAAGTAAAAATAAAATAACTGTAGAGTGCGTTAGGTGCTTCATTAAATTTAATTTTTGACTTGTAAGTTGAAGAATGCGCCGTAATGCACCCTACAAACTAGAAAGTCGATTCAGTATTCAGAAATTGTCTTTATGAATGAGACAAGGGATAGGGAGAAGACACCCTTCGGGAAGTCAAAAGTATCAAGTCAAAAGTCAAAAGATTCTAATTTTGACTTTTGACTTGTTTTGTCCTTCCTTTCATTTGAAGATTACTGAATCGGTGTTCTAGTAAATTGGGGAATAGATATTTGCAGCCTAGTAATATATTCAACCTGTTCTGTCGCTCCAACAAATGGAACGATTTCTAATTTACCCCCCATAAATTCTAAGATAGTTTGACTAAGTAATAACTTCATTCCTATTGGAAAACTAATGTTTTCTTCGTCAGTTTTAGCAAATACATCTTCAGATGTAATTAAATTGATTGGCTCAGTATTTACAAACGCATAGGTAGGTATATCTATCCAAATATAAACTAAATTATTTGTAGATGAAGCTTGGGCAGAAATACAAATACTACCTTCTTCCATCTTGGCGATAGTAGTTTCAATTAGATTTATCAATACCTGTTTGAACCAGCGGGGATCTACTAGTATGCGTAACTCTGGGTCTGGCAGTAAAACCTTGAAGGGAAAATTCCGATTTTCTGCCAGTATATAAGTTAAGTCATAAACTTCCTGCAATAGTTCGGCTAGCGATCGCGATTGAATATCTAACTTGTTAGTACCGTGTTCTAGTCTGGCGACGTTGAGAATTTCATCAATCAGATTGAGCAGTTTCAACGCTCGTTCGTGAGCTTGCTGAATAAATTCTCGCTCTTCTTCTGGATTTTCACATAAATCCGCCAAAATTAATTGATGTAAGCCGATTAAACCATTGATGGGCGATCGCAATACATGAGTAGTCCGAGCTAAAAACCCCGCTTTAAACTGGCTCATTTCTTGTGCCATCTGATATGCCAGTTGCGTTTGCTCGATCTGTTGTCGGAGTTCTGCCACATCGTGTTTTTCTGTTGGTGGTAATGGGGATGAATTAGATAGACTGTTAATCCGCACCAATAATTCCCGAAGACCTGCTCCCAACAATAATCCTGCTCCTAGATATACCCAATTACTCCAATTCATAGATTTGGCAAATATTAACCTTCCTAATTGACCACACAGGTGCAAAATCAACTTCCGGAGTTGCTTCAGAAAGCAGATTTTGACCTCATCTCAGCTTGCAAAGACAAAGTCTAGAGATTTTTCTACTCAGCACCCAGTCAAAAACGCAGCCGCATCCGATCGCTTTTGCGCCTTGTGTTGACTTTGCTACCTGAGTTTGATCCAGACAGCTG
The DNA here is from genome assembly GCF_013388695.1 of Fischerella sp. NCBI lineage: Bacteria > Bacillati > Cyanobacteriota > Cyanophyceae > Nostocales > Hapalosiphonaceae > Fischerella > Fischerella sp. The sequence continues at coordinate 1,959 of NZ_JACAEU010000118.1, read as the reverse complement.
TGTTGGACAATTTTACTTCCTAATGCAGAAATAAAGCGGCAAAATTTGAGATCGATACTGATAAAAAAGCATTATAGCTAGCTAAGTTGTATTCCCAACTTAAATTTCCAGCTTCACTGCTCCTTGCCGCAAAATCTGCCAATTCATCCCTGTCCATTTAACAACTGTGGAAGGTACTCCATTGCCTGACGTTTCACTTTCGCATTCCATCGTCGCCAGAGTCAAAACTTCAGGGAACTGAACTGCAATTTCTGCCATTGTTTGCAAGGGTGGCTGACCTGATAAATTAGCGCTGGTTGTCGCAAGCGGCCCTGTTTGTGCCAGAATTTTTTGAGCGATCGCACTGTTAGGTACGCGGATGCCAATTGTTGTCGGGTCTATAGGATTCATGGCTATTGGCACCCGTGCTGAAGCTGGTAAAACTAAAGTCAGCGCTCCCGGCCAATATTTTTTTGCTATACTCTGCCAAATCTTATATTCTTCCTCGCTACCCTTGACAAAAGGCCAGAGTTCATCTGCACTTGCTGCCATTAATATCAAAGGTTTATCTTGACCGCGCTGCTTGGCTGTAAAAATTAACGCTCCCTGCTCTGGTAAAGCTGCCAGTGCGGGAACGGTATCTGTAGGAAAGCTTACTAATTTACCTGCTCGTGCGCCAGCTACGAGCGTATCTAAAGAAACTTGTGTCATGCTCAAATTATGAGTTATAAATGGTTGTCGCGGTTCCCAATTGAGTGAAGTTGTAGGGGCAATTCATGAATTGCCCCTACCCACGTACCTCATTCAAACGAGAACCGCTATGATTAGGAATCATGAAATATGAATAAGTTTCATAATTCATAATCTATAACTCATAATTTGTAAGCGAGGGCAAAGCGTTCTATGCCAGCTAAATCGGTATAAATTTCGATATTGCAGTAGCTGCCTTGATTTTGCAACATTTCTCGTACAGCATCTGCTTGTCCAGCCATCATCTCAACCAGCCACACCCCACCCGATCGCAAATAGGCGGGGGAAGTTGCGATCAAATGGCGGATACAATCTAGACCATCGGCACCACCATCCAAAGCGAGATGCGGCTCATGGTTGACAACCTCTCGTTGCAGGGTAGATACGATGCTTGTAGGGATATAAGGTGGATTAGACACCATACCACTAAACTGTCCTTGTAGGGACTGTAGCGGTTCCCACCAATAACCTTGGTAAAAGCGGATGCGATCGGCAAGACCTAAATTCTGGGCGTTTTTTTGAGCAATTAAAAGCGCCTGTTCTGAGCAGTCAACCGCATGAATTGTTGCCTCCTTGAAGGCATCTGCTAGTCCAAGGGCGATCGCTCCACTACCAGTTCCTAAGTCTGCCCAGTGTCCTTGTTCTAAGCATAAATTTTCCCTGCCCTTACGCACTGCTGCCACTGCAATATCAATTAAGCACTCCGTTTCTGGTCTCGGAATCAAAACCGCAGGAGAAACTGCAATTTTAAACTGCCGCCAAGGCGTAACTCCTGTAATGTACTGCACTGGCAGACGATCGTTTAATCGTCTTTGCCAAAGCGCCTCTAATTCTTCTAAAGGCAGTTGCAGTGAAATTTGCGGCCAGTCTTTAAAAGATTCTAAACGAAGTGCCAAACGGTCTAATCCAGCTACCTCTTGCAGTAACCAATCTACTTCGGCAGGTGAAACATCAGAAGCGATCGCCGCTTGGATAGCTGCTTTACGCCACTGCCAAAGTCGCAAACCAGAAATTTCTTTTGGCTGTTGATCCACCATGCTTTACAGTTAACAGTTATCAGTTAGTCTTCATGACTAAAAGTCAAGGAGTTTAAACAATGAAAATGAATTCGTTTTTTGGCGTTGCTGAATTTGGTCATGAATTATGTGTGCATACATTTTTGTAGTTCGATGCCAAATCATTGTAGAGACGTAGCAATGCTACGTCTCTACATACCCGTGAATTGTAAAT
>NZ_JACAEU010000117.1:0-34105 GCF_013388695.1 Fischerella sp. | reverse complement strand
TACTTGTAGGCTTTTAACACTGTGCTTACCAAACTATATCTACTATGGTAAACTAAAGGCATACAAAAGTAAAGTCGCCCTAGAAGGGCGAGGTTTTAAACCCATTTTTCTGATAACTGCTTACAGTCACGATTCTGTGCATCATGCTAAACAAACTTTGTCTTATTTAACAGAAGCATACGCGCCAATTTTAAAGAATAGGCTAACTCCAGAAGAAGTTTTTGTTGTAGGTGTCTTTACTCAAGTTCATGATGTAGGTATGAAGCCTCATGGGGGCTATACTCCTGCACAAATTTATTCACACCATACTGACAAGGCATCTGAATTCGTTGATAAATATTTGAGTAACATTCCCTTTAAAAAAGAGATTCAAGCTCTGTGTCTTGTCCATAATAAATCATTAGCACAAGCAAGAACACATTTTGATGGATTAGAAAATGAAGAAATGAGATTCAGTTGGTCTGTTCAGCAGGCTTTTCAGTCAGTTGCGAGTGGTAAACTTTACTCAGAAATACTAGGGGAGCGACACTATGACTTCTGTCACGATTGATCTTTCAGATAGCCAATTTCAAAAGCTACAAGACTTAGCAAGCGTGCATGGAATTGCGATCGAAGTTCTCTTGAAGGCAAGCCTGGAAGATTGGCTCAATTCTCAAAAGAGTGAGTTTGTTAATGCAGCCAATTACGTGCTAACGAAGAATGCTGAACTGTATCGACGCTTAGCATGATACGCTTTTTGACGTTAATTGAGGTTTTAGAACTGCATCGTAGGGTCATTGAGCAATCTGGTGGAGCGTTAGGTATCCGAGATGTGGGTTCATTGGAGTCAGCGATCGCTCAACCTCGAATGACCTTTGATGGCAAAGAACTGTACCCAGGTTTGCTTGAGAAAGCAGCAGCGTTGGGGTTTTCTATCATCATGAACCATCCGTTTGTGGATGGCAACAAGCGTACAGGTCATGCAGCAGTAGAAACTTTTCTGATTCTAAATGGGATGCAAATTAGTGCTTCCGTAGATGAACAGGAGTATATTGTGTTGGCAATAGCTTCCGGTGAGTTAGGGCGTGAGGCATTTGTAGAGTGGTTACAGCAGCACACAGCACCAGCTAACAACCCCAATGCAGCAGACGTTTGAACACCGTTGATAGTCAGACTCTCTCAAGTAGAAATTAGAACATTACTCCACCTGTAATCTCAGCAGGACTTGCAAAAATTATGCTTTTAAATTAGCAGATCGTGAACTATGTCTGCGGCATGAATTCTGGCGATCGCCCTCTCAACAGGTGTAAAATTACCACTTCCAACAGTACTATTGTTCTACTACGACAACGATAGTATTATTAAGGACTGTTTAGCGCTGCCACATATTCATTAGCTTGCCGATATGTCAGAACAAAAGCTAGCTGCGTCCTTGAATGGACATCTTCCCCAAATTAACCCCAACAACCAAAATACAATCCGGATTCGGGGAGCAAGGCAGCATAACCTAAAAAATATTGATTTGGACTTGCCACGCGATCGCCTCATCGTCTTTACTGGCGTTTCTGGTTCTGGCAAGTCTTCTTTGGCGTTTGACACCATCTTTGCCGAAGGACAGCGCCGCTACGTGGAATCCCTCAGCGCCTACGCCCGGCAATTTTTAGGTCAGATAGACAAACCGGATGTCGAGTCAATTGAAGGGTTAAGTCCAGCAATTTCCATTGACCAAAAGTCTACCTCCCATAACCCCCGTTCGACAGTGGGAACGGTGACAGAGATTTACGACTATCTGCGCTTGTTATTTGGACGGGCGGGAGAACCCCATTGTCCAATCTGCGATCGCTGTATTGCCCCTCAAACCATCGATGAAATGGTAGACAGGATTATGGAATTGGGCGATCGCACTCGCTTCCAAATCCTCGCACCCGTCGTGCGCGGTAAAAAAGGCACTCATAAAAAGCTGTTATCCAGTCTCGCTTCCCAAGGTTTTGTGCGTGTCCGCATCGATGGCGAGGTGCGAGAACTATCTGATGCAATTGAATTAGATAAAAATTTTACTCATACTATTGAAGTGGTCATAGACCGTCTGGTGAAAAAAGACGGCATTCAAGAGCGTTTAGTCGATTCACTGTCCACTTGTTTAAAACTATCTGAAGGAATAGCAGTAATTTTATTTACTCCCCCCTCCGATTCCACCCAATCAACAACCAACAACCAACAACCAACAACCAACCAACAAGAATTAGTCTTTTCAGAAAATTTTGCTTGTCCGGAACACGGCGCAGTCATGGAGGAATTATCGCCGCGATTGTTCTCGTTTAACTCCCCTTATGGTGCTTGTCCTCATTGTCATGGCATCGGCAGTTTAAGAACATTCTCGCCGGAGTTGGTAGTACCCGATCCAGAAGCACCTGTTTATGCAGCGATCGCACCTTGGTCAGAAAAGGAAAATTCTTATTATTTAGAATTGCTATACGGTGTAGGGCAAGCTTACGGGTTTGAATTGCAGACGCAGTGGAATAAGTTGACACAAGAACAGCGGCAGATAATTTTACATGGAGAAGAACACACAGCAGAAGCCCAGAAGAAGATTTTTCGAGGAGTAATTCCCATATTGCAAAGACAATATGAGGGGGCTTCGGAATTAATCAAGCAAAAATTGGAACAGTATTTAATAGATCAAGCTTGTCCTGTGTGTAAGGGGAAGCGGTTGAAACCGGAAGCGTTAGCGGTGCGGTTGGGACAGTATAGAATTTTAGATTTGACAGGGGAGTCAATTCGGGAAAGTCGGGAGAGGATTGATAAGTTAAAGTTGAGCGATCGTCAAATGCAAATTGCCGATTTAGTATTAAGAGAAATCAAGGCAAGATTGCAATTTCTCCTAGATGTCGGGTTAGATTATTTAAGTCTTGACCGTCCGGCGATGACACTTTCTGGTGGAGAAGCACAGCGAATTCGTTTGGCAACACAAATCGGTTCTGGGTTGACCGGAGTATTGTACGTTTTAGATGAGCCGAGTATTGGATTGCATCAACGAGATAATGGGCGGTTGCTGCGAACTTTAACTAAATTGCGCGATTTGGGCAATACATTAATTGTGGTAGAGCATGATGAAGAAACGATTCGTGCTGCTGATTATATAGTTGATATTGGCCCGGGTGCAGGAATTCACGGCGGAAATATTATCGCCCAAGGTAATTTGCAGGCGTTGCTAGAAGCAGAAAATTCACTGACAGGCGCGTATTTGTCAGGAAGGCAAGTAATTCAAACTCCTGCCACCAGAAGAGAAGGAAATGGGCTGAGTTTGACGATCAAAAACGCCCATCGCAACAACTTAAAAAATATAGATGTGGAAATTCCACTGGGTAAACTTGTTGCTGTTACAGGTGTTTCTGGTTCTGGAAAATCGACCTTAATTAACGAATTACTCTACCCAGCACTGCAACATCATCTTACTCGTAAAGTTCCTTTTCCTAAAGAAATCGATGCAATTAAAGGACTAAATGTAATTGATAAAGCCATAGTCATTGATCAATCTCCCATTGGTAGAACACCACGTTCAAATCCAGCAACTTATACAGGTGTCTTTGATGTAATTCGCGAAGTTTTTTCTCAAACAGTAGAAGCTAAAGCAAGAGGTTATAAACCTGGACAATTTTCTTTCAACGTCAAAGGTGGACGTTGCGAAGCTTGCAGCGGACAAGGTGTGAATGTTATTGAAATGAATTTTCTGCCAGATGTTTACGTGCAATGTGAGGTGTGTAAAGGTGCAAGATATAACCGCGAAACATTGCAAGTAAAGTACAAAGACAAGTCTATTGCTGATGTTTTGAATATGACTGTTGAAGAAGCTTTAGAGTTTTTCAAAAATATTCCTAAAGCTTTCACCCGCCTGCAAACTTTGGTAGATGTGGGGTTGGGTTACATTCAACTTGGACAACCAGCCACTACCTTATCTGGTGGAGAAGCGCAGCGGGTGAAATTAGCCACAGAATTATCACGCCGTGCGACAGGAAAAACACTTTATTTAATCGATGAACCAACAACAGGATTATCGTTTTACGATGTCCACAAATTGTTAGATGTGTTGCAAAGATTGGTAGATAAAGGTAATTCAATTTTAGTGATTGAACACAATTTAGATGTAATTCGTTGTGCTGACTGGGTAATAGATTTAGGGCCAGAAGGTGGCGATAAAGGCGGAGAAGTGATTGCCAAAGGTACACCAGAAGAAGTAGCAAAGAATCCTAAGTCGTATACTGGGCAGTATTTAAAGCATGTGTTGCAGCAATATCCGCCATTCGCTCTGACGAATTAAACAAGTAGTGGCGTGACCGGACTAATTTAGTGCATAAATATAAATCTTGTGGTGTGGACATCTTGTCCGCACCGGACGGGCTAGAAGCCCATCCCACAAGAAAGCTATAATGCAACATTTTAGCCTTGCCGCGCCAGTAGGGTGCGTTACGTTTCACTAACGCACCCTAAATCCAATCAGTTGATGACTTGTTTAGAAACCTTTAATTATGCGATCGCTACAAGTATAAATAGCATTAGCAGATACGTGAGATAAACACAAAGAAAGCCAACTATCTCACAATTTTTTGCTTTCGTTATAATTTGACTAAACTTAAAACTACCCTAGCAAGCGAGTTAATTTTTTGTAAATATCATCATCATTGCGCTTGCCGACTAAAATTACTTCTACTAAATCATCTTCTGGAATGAAGCGGTAAACAATTCGGTATTCACCACTATCAACCCGATAATAACTAGGATAGCCTGATAATTGCTTGCTATCAGATGGTAAGGGATCAACATTCAGTGACAATACCTTTTTAGCAATTTGAGCAGCAATTTTTGGTTGCAAACCATTGAGAAAATCAAGAACTGTTTCTAGACCATCAAGCTTCGCCATTTGCCAAACGTTGAAGGGCGGATGTGAATTCTTCGACTCCTACCATGTTATAGTTTTTTCTCGCCTTTTCCGCAGTTTGGCCTAAAAGCATATCTTCTAATTCTTCAATGCGATTCATTAATTGCTGATAAGTATCAGCCGACATAAGTACATGACTGGGTTGTGATTCCTGAGTCAATAAAACTGGCTCAATTGAAGCTTTTTCAAAAACCTCGTCATGTTTATCAATAGCTTGTTTCAAGGTATAATTTTGCATAATTAGCGTCAATTTATCATAAATTTTTTAACAGATATACTTGTACTGTAACTTATCTCCACTCCACCGTGAAAACCTTAGCCAAGTGGACGATACAAGGCTAGTATTGGATGATTGCTATTATGCGATCGCGCTTGTGAATTTATTAACAACTTACTCTCTGGCAACAAGCGGTAGTCGTACAGTGAAAATAGACCCAACTCCCTGCTCGCTTTTAACAAAAATCTCACCACCCATCATATGGCAAAAATGGCGGCTGATTGCCAAACCCAACCCAGTACCGCCATACTTTTTCGTAGTTGAAGCATCCCCTTGCGTAAAGGGTTGAAACAATTGCTGCTGTTGCTTTGTAGACATACCAATGCCCGAATCGGTCACAGTGAAAATGATGATTTCACTGGGTTCTTCTCCTGGGGAATAAAATTTTTCTCTCTTCACATTCAGCGTCACCCTACCGTTAGTTGTAAACTTAGCAGCGTTACTGAGCAAGTTGTAAAGCACCTGCCTCAGCTTAGTCTGATCGGTATGCATTATGCCTAATTCTTGCTCGTAATCAACTTCTAAGACATTGCCATTTTTCTCGATTAACGGTTTGACTGTCAGGACGACATTATTAATCAACATGACGAGGTCAAATGTCTCTGGGTAAAAAGTCATTTTCCCCGCTTCGATTTTCGACAAGTCAAGGATGTCGTTAATCAATGTCAAAAGATGTCTACCAGCAGAATTGATAGAATCGAGATCGCCGATGACATCTTCTGCTAAACCCATATCAGCAGCATCATCTTGCAGCAGTTGGCTCAAACCGATAATGGCATTCAACGGTGTGCGTAATTCGTGGCTAATATTCGCCAAAAACTGACTTTTTGCCTTGTTAGCTGCTTCTGCTAATTCTTTAGCTTGTTCGAGTTCTTTGGTATGCTTAGATACTTGCTCAATCAGGCGGTTGAGAGATTTGGCTAGTAACCCAATTTCATCTTCGGTGGTAATAGGCGCTCGTAAATCAAAATTAGATTTTCGCGCCACCTGTTCAGCAACTTGAGTAACGGTAATGACTGGATCGGCGATCGCCCGAGAAGTACGCCAAGCAATAATGGCAGCAATCCCCACCGATAAGAGCATACTAGCTATGACTATCGATCTTTCAATTCCTTTTGACCGGTCTACATCGTTTTTAAGTGCCTGCTCTTGCTGTTCGGCCACTTGCAGGTTATTGCTCAATGTTTGATACGATTGATCTAATCGCGCCGCTGTTTCACCACGTAGAACAGCCAACAATTCCTCCTGGACTGCGGATGCTTGCTGTGGCTGTAGTGGCTGATTATCTACTGGTTGTAAGATTGACTCTATTTGCCGAACGTAGGAGTCTAAATTAGTTGCGTAATCCCGCAATAAAGCTTGTAGAGAAGCTTCGCTTGCTGCCAATGCAAACCGCTTTGGCTTGCTTTCTAGAAAATCCATAATTTGATTTTCTATTTTCTTTGTTTTCTCAATATTTTCGAGAAATTTTGCTCTTCTATTCGCAAGCCTTTCTGGATATTCTACTACGGCAGGCAAATTGGCGCTCTGCAATTGTGCGCCGACAATGGCATCTTTGTAATTAGCCAGCATTTGTGTTTGGAATTGGGCATGATTTAATTGCCTGATTTCTCGTCCGCGATAATAGTTAGCAACTACCAACCCAGCCAGTGAGCCGAAAAAGCCAATTCCAATTGCTAAAAAGTAGCCATAACCAATCTTTTGATGAATGCGCCAAGAACTGGCTTTAAGTTTCCCTCGCGAGGGAAATTCTATGGTCGGGAGTTCGTCGTCGTTAGAGGGATCGTTGGCTGACACTTTTTTGTTTTCTGAACTGCTGTCAACAGCGGTTGGCTTTTGAGTTTGCATCCCTCAAATCTCCTTGCCCTCCCGCCAAAGTTACCATCTGAGTGTAGGCAGGAAAACCACTTCTACTGATGATTTTCACCAACATTATCTTCTTTTATAACAAGAGTAAATCTCCGCTCACTAATATAGTTTGCATAACCCTAATGATATTTAAGCAGTTTTTATATATGTAAACTTTTGACAAACTAAAGCAACACAACAGCAAAAACAATTAGTCTGCTATGACTATTAGTGTTCAAGCACAGAGATTATATCCTACTTTAACTTATCGGAAGGCGCACCCAACAGATTTATGAAACGTAACCTCGCAGACTTTTTGAAGGATTCACGACGGCCGACTTTTTGAGCAAGACTAGCTTTCCTCTCATTGCTGTCAGCTATTTTAGGGCGTAGATAATGTCCTTACTTTGAAAGATAAACTAGAATTTATCACTTTTTAGTGTAATTCTAAAAAAACTTTAACCTTAGGAAATCTTACCTATCCAAATAACGGCAAAAACCCCCACAAGCAGCCAGATTGTTACAACTACCACTGCTGCTATGCGACTACCAGGGGTGACTTGATTGATAGTTTTTTCTGCTTTTTCCCGACATTCTGCCATTACTGCCGGTGGAATCATTCGCAGTACCAAAATGATGCCCAAAGGCACTAATACTAAATCATCTAAATAACCGAGGACAGGAATAAAGTCTGGTATTAAGTCAATAGGACTGAGAGCATAGGTAACGACGATCGCAGCTAATACCTTTGCATACCAAGGAACTCTGGAATCTTTACAGGCAAGGGCAATAGCATAAGTTTCTTTCTTAAGTTTTTTAACTTGTTGTTTCCAGCGGTACATATAATGTAGAGACGCGCCATGGCGCGTCTCTCTAAGTTTAGATGATTAGGCGATCGCAGCTGTTGAAAGTTGTTTGCTGACTGCTTGCTTCAGCAATTCAGCCTTATCGGTACGCTCCCAGGGCAGTTCTAAATCTGTCCGTCCAAAGTGACCGTAAGCCGCGACGTCCTGATAAAAACGTCCGCCTCTTTCACTTGGCAGTTTACGTAAATTAAAGGCGTGAATAATTCCCGCCGGACGCAGTTCAAAATGTTCTTTGATTAAATCCAGCAAGGTTTCGTCATCAACTTTGCCAGTGCCAAAAGTATCGACGAAAATGCTTACCGGTCGCGCTACACCAATGGCGTAACTTAACTGAACTTCGCATTTTTCTGCCAACCCTGCGGCAACAATATTTTTTGCTGCATAGCGACAAGCATAGGCAGCGCTGCGGTCTACTTTGGTGGGGTCTTTACCAGAAAAGGCTCCACCACCATGTCGGGAATAACCACCGTAGGTATCGACAATGATTTTACGTCCAGTTAGACCAGAGTCTCCCTGCGGGCCACCAATGACGAATTTGCCAGTGGGGTTGACCAAAAACCGGGTATTTTCATCCGGCTTGACGTCTAGATCTCCAAACACGGGTTCAACTACCGCTGACCAGAGGTCTTTTTTAATCTTGGCTTGTACTTCTGCTTCGTCGGTAATATCACCAATGGTCGGTGTATGCTGCGTCGAAACTAGGATGGTATCAATACCAATCGGGCGTCCGTCTTCATAAAGAACGGTTACTTGAGTTTTGCCATCGGGGCGCAGGTATGACAATTGACCAGTCTTGCGGACTGCTGCTAGTCGGCGAGCAATGCGATGGGCAAGGCTGATGGGCAAGGGCATCAGTTCTGGCGTTTCGTTACAAGCGAAGCCAAACATGATACCTTGGTCGCCAGCACCAATCTTGTCAAATGTTTGCTCACTATCCTGACGGGCTTCGTGGGCAGTATTCACACCTTGAGCAATATCAGGTGATTGTTCGTCCAAAGCTACTAGTACTGAGCAACTGTTAGAGCAGAAGCCATTTACAGCATCAGTGTAGCCAATTTCAGCAATTTTCTTGCGGGCAATATTGACGTAATTGACGCTGGCTTTGCTGGTAATTTCACCAGTGATTAGCACTAAGCCAGTGTTAACAACAACCTCAGCCGCGACACGGCTACTCTGGTCTTGTGTGAGCAGGGCATCTAGAATGGCATCTGAGATTTGATCGCAGATTTTATCTGGATGGCCTTCGGTCACTGACTCGGAGGTAAATAAATAACGTTTAGACAAATTCAACTCCTCCTTTAAATGTGAGCAGGCTGACTAAATGTTGCCATTTAGTCTAGCTACTTCAATCTGAAATCATAACAATATTTTCACAATCAGCAGTTAATAAACATACTTACTTCATCAAAATCGTTTATTATTAATGATTTTCTTTAAAAAATAAATACAACTGGTACTTATTGTTGTGCTAGTATCATCTCTGTCTAAATTAATCCATAAAAAAAGAGGGACACAACAGTGCCCCCTGGACATTTGACACAAACACTGTTGCTCTAAACTTGAATCGCCATTTTTGCTTCCTTTGCGGTTAAGCGCTCGTAGGTAGCACGCATTTTTAATCCTGTCAACACTTGGAACAAACCAGTACCATTATTGGAACCAGGATACTCGCGGTGCTGGAGTAGCAAATGAGTCATTTCACCTTGGTACTTGGTAGATGTGTTGCTCAAGTGAGTTTCGATGTAAATTACTTCGTCCAGGTTGTCAAATTGACCATCTACCTCTAGAACAGAAACGTAGCGACCGTAATACACATCCGAACCGTAATACAGTTGCATACCGGGATAGGAGCAGGTTAGCTTACGTCCGCAGGGAGTCCAGTGGATTGTAGAGCCTTCATCAAACAGATAAACCGGCGCGAAGCCTTCTTTTCCTTCCCGCTGTAGCATCCGTACCCGCAGGACTTTACGCTCTTTGTCTTCTTTAATTAAGTTGGTAGGTAATACTTGGAGAACTACATCGGCAAATTCTCTTTGTGGTTCAATGTACTTTTGAAAATCAGGTTTGCGGGAGTTGATTTGAGCTAAGACATCTTCGTAGCGGTGGCCGCGTTCTGCCATATCTCGCTGGATTTTCCAGGCAATTTTTACTTCATCGCTAATATCAAAATAGACGCTGAAGTCAATTAGCGATCGCACACGCTCATCATATAGAGGATGTAACCCCTCAATCACGACAATGTGATTCGGTTCTACTAGCTCTGGAGGATCAATTGTGCCGGTTTCGTGGTTATAAATCGGCTTCATTATTGATTGACCTTCTTTGAGCGCTTTGATCTGCTCATACATCAGGTCAAAATTGTTGGCTCTGGGGTCGAGTGCAGTTATTCCTGTTTCTTTGCGCTGCTTTCTATCCAGTGAATGATAGTCATCCAAACAGATGACTGTCATTAATTCTTCACCAAATAAATCTGTAAGACGACGCAAAAACGTAGATTTACCGCACCCAGAGTCTCCGGCTACTCCAATCAATACCACGCGATCCGGTTTATTTGTCATAAATCTCCTCTATGTTGCTAAAGATGAGTCAATCAATAATTTTTCACACCTGCAGACTTGAGCCAGGAGTTTACCCCTTTAGTTTGTCTTGCGTTCTTGATACTCGGCAGCACCAATAGACATCTGACGGGTAGACAAAACAGTAGTGATTGTTACCCGTCTTACTGAACCTAAATTGCTGCTGATAAGTATTTAATCCTAGTAATATATTGGATTCTAACAGAAGGGGCCACTCTATACAAGGCTTGCTGTCAGCAAGAAAATTGTGTTTTTAGAATCATGGTTGTAAACGATCGCAAACTACAAAATACCCTTCCTAACCAGCAAATAGTGGCATTTAGCAATCTAACTTAATTTGTGAGGTCTTCGTCTGGATCGTTGTTAGTTGGTAGTTGTCTGGAACAACAAACAACAATCAACCAACAACCATCAACAACTTTTTCTAAAAGCCTCACTACTTTTCAATAGATGCTATGGAATGGAGGGTTGCAGCTAATGACTCTATTAATTCAAGTTTATAAGGTATAATTTGATTTTTAAAGTCTTTTTTTGCTTTTTCCAAATTTTTATTTAGCCAGCTAGCAAAGCTCGCATAGCCTTCAAAAAAACATGATTTTATCTATCTCAAGAAGGAAATAGTTAGCTCGGTAGCAAAATTGTTTCCACAAAGGTTTGTTTACGAGCGTAAATATGCTTTTGAGCGTGCTAGCAATCTAAATATAGAGGTTGACAGATTTTTCACATCAAGTGAAACTTAATTATAGTTGCTTATATCACTTCTTTAGCAGAATGTTTTTAGCTAAAATTACCCTTGTTGTGTGAACAGCGACGATCGGGGAAACAGTTTAGCTTAGGGTGTTCTATTTGAAGCTTCTGAGCGATCGCTAGAAGTAAGGAAAGAAGTAAAGCAAACTGGAAGCGTGTCTTCCATTTTTGGCATTTTGGAGTCACAACCCGAAGGGCAGGGTGTACCTGGGGAGCTATAAGCTATTTCTGTTGTGAGTATGCCATACCACAAAGAAAAAATTAAATTGACTCATCATTAACATTCTCCGAGGAAATTATCCTCTACCTTAGAAGTTGAACAGGTGTGACTTTTGCCATGCCTTGGTGTCTTTGGTGAGTGTACGTTAAGTAAGGCATTGGCTTGTAATGCCGCTTTCCCAAGTGTCAGTTTTTTATAACCGAAATTCGGTAAACTAAAGCTGACCTGTGGTAGAAAGAGTTTTTTAAGAAACGGTTAAGTAAATATCGGAGTGGTAGAACGAATGTACTATCAAGGTGCTGTTGAAGGAGCTGCCAACACAGAATCAGGTAGCCGCGTATTTGTGTACGAAGTGGTAGGTCTGCGTCAGAGCAAAGAAACCGATCAAACGAACTACCAAATTCGTAATAGCGGCAGTGTGTTCATCAGAGTGCCTTACAACCGCATGAACCAAGAAATGCGACGGATCACTCGCCTGGGCGGCAGAATTGTTAGCATCCAACCGATAAGTGTTTTACAGCAAATTAACGGTAAAGCCTCATCTGAAGTTGCTAGCGAAGCGATGAGCAAAGCCACATCTGCTAAATCTGCTCACGAAGGAAATGGTAATGCCACACCTGTAAAAGCTGAATCACCAAAGCAGCAACAGCCCAAGAATAAGGATACGAAAGGCAACACCATGACTCAAGCGAAAGCCAAAAAAGACGCCCACGCTGACGTTCCAGTAAACATTTACCGTCCCAATGCTCCTTTCATTGGTAAATGTATATCTAATGATGCGTTAGTAGGAGAAGGCGGAATTGGTATTGTTCAGCACATCAAATTTGACCTTGAAGGCGGAAACTTGCGCTATGTAGAGGGCCAAAGTATCGGTATTATCCCACCAGGGGTAGACAAGAACGGCAAACCAGAAAAACTGAGACTGTACTCAATCGCCTCGACTCGGCACGGCGATGATGTGGATGACAAAACTGTATCGCTGTGCGTCCGTCAGTTGGAGTACAAGCACCCGGAAACTGGCGAAACAGTCTATGGTGTCTGCTCTACTTATCTATGTAACCTTAAGCCTGGAGATGAAGTTAAAATCACAGGGCCTGTGGGTAAGGAAATGTTATTACCCCCAGACGAGGATGCCAAGGTCATAATGATGGCAACAGGAACGGGTATTGCGCCCATGCGCGCTTACCTGTGGCGCATGTTCAAAGATAACGAAAGAGCAGCTAATCCAGAATACCAGTTCAAAGGCTTCGCTTGGCTGATATTTGGTATCCCCACCACTCCAAACATCCTGTACAAGGAAGAACTGGAAGAACTACAAGCGAAGTATCCCGATAACTTCCGCCTGACTTACGCTATTAGCCGCGAACAGAAAAACCCCCAAGGTGGCAGAATGTACATTCAAGACCGTGTTGCCGAACACGCAGATGAACTGTGGAAGTTGATTAAGGATGAGAAAACCCACACCTACATTTGCGGTTTGCGCGGTATGGAAGATGGCATCGATGCAGCGCTAACAGCAGCAGCAGCCAAAGAAGGTGTCACTTGGAGTGAATATCAAAAAGAACTGAAGAAAGCTGGGCGCTGGCACGTGGAAACATACTAATTTGGTTATTGGTTGTTGGTTGGTTGTTGGTTGGTAATTAGAACAAACAACAAACAACTAGCAACAAATAACAAATGACACTAGTAGGGTGGGTATTGCCCACCCTACAATTGTTTTGTTGTTGGTGAAATTGGGTACAAAATTCGTGGGTGTAAAGCTGGGAATACTAGGACTAGGCACGGTAGGTACGGGTACGGTGCAGTTAATACAAGATCGTGCTGGGCGTCATCCCCTGCTGCAAGATGTAGAAATATATCGGGTGGGGGTGCGATCGCTCGACAAAACCCGTGCGGTGAAACTACCGGAATCAGTATTAACAACAGATTTAGAAGCAATTGTCACTGACCCGCAGGTAGATATCGTAGTCGAAGTCATAGGCGGACTGGAACCAGCGCGATCGCTAATTCTCAAAGCCATAGAACATGGCAAACATGTTGTCACCGCTAATAAAGCGGTAATCTCCCGCTTTGGTGATGAAATCTTTACCGCTGCCAATAAAGCTGGTGTATACGTCATGCTAGAAGCTGCGGTTGGTGGTGGTATTCCAGTCATTCAACCCTTGAAGCAGTCTTTAAGCGTCAACCGCATTCACGCCGTTACAGGTATCGTCAACGGCACGACTAACTATATCCTTACACGCATGCAAACTGAAGGCAGCAGCTTTGACGATGTTTTAGCTGATGCCCAGCGGTTGGGTTACGCTGAAGCCGATCCTACTGCTGATGTCGATGGCTTAGACGCCGCAGATAAAATTTCGATCCTCGCCTCATTAGCCTTTGCTGGACGCATCAAACTGCAAGATGTCTATTGTGAGGGAATTCGGCAAGTCAGCAAAACAGACATTGCCTATGCCGATAAATTGGGGTTTGTCATCAAACTACTAGCAATAGCTAAACAAAATTCTCTCCCCCCCTCTCCCCATCCCCCCATCTCCCCCTCCTCTTCTCCCCTCTCCGTCAGAGTTCATCCTACCCTAGTTCCTAAAGCACACCCTTTAGCCAGCATCAACGGTGTCTATAATGCCATTCTCGTTGAAGGAGAACCCATCCGACAGGTAATGTTTTTCGGCCCGGGTGCTGGTGCTGGCCCAACTGCCAGCGCTGTATCATCTGATATATTACACTTAGTAGCAACTCTGAAATCTAGTACAGCAACACCCAATCCCCTGTTAACTTGCGGCCATCAAGACTACTGCCAAATTGCGCCCATAGAAGAACTCGTAACCAGATTCTACGCCCGCTTCTTAACAAAAGACCAACCAGGAGTAATTGGTAAATTGGGCACTTGTTTTGGTAAGTATGGAGTGAGCTTAGAATCAGTTGTCCAAACAGGCTTTCAAGGGGAACTAGCAGAGATTGTTGTTGTTACCCACGATGTCCGAGAAGGCGATTTTCGGCAAGCTTTAGCAGAAATTCGCACCCTAGAAGCTGTAGACAGCATTCCCAGCTTATTACGAGTGTTGTGAAGGGACTAATTAGTTGTTGAGAGTTGATTGTTGTTTGTTGTACCCTGCACTCCCAGGGCGCAGCGACTTCGGTGTAGGGTAGCCGAGTAAAGCGCATCTATGGAGGAAAAACCAACCATCAACCAACAACCAACAAACAACCACTAACCACTAACCACTAACTACTAAGCAATCCCCTGTTTTAATATCAAAAAGAAAGTCAAATTTTACTACTAGCAGGGTAAATACGATGACAAATACGCCTCCCGATCCCAAGTCATCTCAAACAAATGCCCTCGGCTTTGAAGAATTTATAGGCATTCTGGTTGCCTTTGCCACTATTGGGGTAATTTTGTTTTGGTCGTTTTCCCGCAAAGAGTCTGGCTGGAATTTAGGTGGCTTGCTGTTGCCATCCCCTACTCAATCTCCTGTCCCTACTACTCCTACTGTCGAATCTCGGCAAGCACCGCCTTCGTCTGAGGAAAAACCACCTGTTGTGGAAAAGCCTCTTCCTCGTGTTAGTCCAGGCGAGTTACGACGAGAACAAACACTTTTGCCACCTGACTCTACTAGGGAAACATTGCCATTGGTTATTCCTGAGAAAAAGCCAACTATCCCCCCACCCATCGCATTTACTGATGTACCCAGTGACTTCTGGGCACGTCGTTTTATCGATGTGCTTTCTTCTCGTAATATTATTAAGGGCTATCAAGATTATTCATTTAGACCAAATCAGCCTGTAAGTCGTGCAGAATTTGCAGCCATACTACAACAGGCATTTAGGAATGGGCTTGGCTATACCAACGAAAAAATGTCTTTTCAGGATGTGCCAACCCAGTTCTGGGCAAATTCAGCTATTGATCAAGCTATTAATACTGGGTTCTTAAAAGGCTACCCTAACAAAACCTTCAACCCAAACCAAAAAATTTCGCGAACACAGGTACTAGTTGCCCTTGCGAGTGGTTTAAATCTCAAAGTTCCCGCTTCCCCAAATCAAGTTTTAAGCGTCTACAAAGATGCCCGAGAAATTCCCACCTACGCTACCAATAAAATAGCAGCCGCCACAGAAAGTGGACTTGTGGTCAATTATCCAGATACAACAGTTCTGGCTGCTAATAAACAAGCTACCCGTGCTGAGGTAGCAGCAATGATTTATCAAGCTTTGGTGCGAATGAGAAGGGTAGACGCAATTCAATCTGAATACATTGTCAAAGTACCTGACTAAACCTAAATACACAAGTGGTCAAGAGTAGCTAAAAGTCTGCTTGACCACTTGGAGAGGAGGCGATACCCAGCAGCAATTCATAGCGTACCAGCGGTAAAAATCGCTCTCCGCATTGAATTACTCAGTTTTTAAGCGTCTTTACCGACCACTTGTGATTTGAGAGATGAAATTTCATTGGTTAACTCTTGCCTGGTTGAGGCTTTGAGTAAATAACGGTAAACGAACCAAGCAGAGTAACCAATACCAATCAATTCAAAGGTAGGTGCTACTAAGGGAATATCATTCAAAGCGTCCAGGATTGCCAGGACAACTTTCACAGCGACAATCGCTCCCACAATCAAACCAATGGAAACCAAGGGCTGTTTGTACCTATTAAAAAAGGCTCCCAGGTATTCAGGCAGTGTCGCTAAAAAGCTAGAAGCAATTTCTCCGTATTTCAGCCATTGCTCTTGGTTTTGAGTGGCTGGTTGGAGTTTAGTAATGGTTCCTGTTTGGTTGTTGATCTCTGGCATCGTTGTATCTATAGACTTGGTTTCTACTACTTCCGGTTCTTGCATTTCCGCTCCCATGATTATGACAGTTGAGTTACTCTTATCCGGACAATTACAACCAAAAGGCTGTTGATTAGGCGATGCACTAGCACATCACGACGATAGAGTTTGGGGAAAGAGGCTCTAGTGACCTATCACCATCATTGCCCCTTAACCACTACTTCATCAACTACAAGGTATTAACTCAGTAGGAAGGTAGCGGTTTAAACATGGCAGGATAGACTTGAAGCAGTATTCTAAGTTCGTTAGTTATGGAACTTGAATCCTGATTTGATTGTTATTCCGTGCCCTGTAAGCTGCTCAAAATCGTACTCACATGAGTACAACTCATGCAGAAATTCAGATCACTTCTTCTTTATACAAGTCTAGATGCCGATTTTACATGATATTTAGCCAATCTTAAGCTGCTATTCTCATGGTGGTAGTGGTATTGATATTAATACTTAATAAAACTTTTTATGTATTCGCACGATCTAGATTTAAAAGATTTTTTGTGGTATAATAAACTATCTATTTAACTATATAAGTTTTAGGGATACCCCTGTCAAGGTGTAAGTCTTGGAAATGGATTTTTCTTGGTGTCTTAGTGTCTTGGTGGTGAAAAATAATTTTTGAAACACCCTACTCTGCGAGAAGCCCTACTCTACGAGAAGCCGCGCTGCGCGCGTCTACGGCCAGTCCCCCTACCCTGACGGGAAGCCTCCGGGTTCACCAGTCGCTCATGGGGGAAACCCCCAAGACCGCGCTGACTCACCGCTGCGCGTCTACGTGACGGGAACCGCCTTTGGTGGTGGGCTGGTCTCACCAAGACACTAAGACACAAAGAGTAAAATAGTCCTCTGCTAACATTTGGGTTTGTTTTCTACCCACCTTGACAGAGCTAATTTTAGGGGCAAAGAAAAATACTCCCATTTCTATAGAAATGAGAGAATAATTATAGATTTATTCAGAAACTATTTCAGCAAATTGTTGCTTGTTAGGGTGGGTCTATATGAAATTTTTGCCAATAGACAATTTTTCATCATAGCTACACAATCCACCCAAACTATTAGTTTTGATATGTATCTATTTGTTCGTCCCAATCAGGAATATCTGCACTGTCACCACCAACACCAATTCCTGTATTGTATATCTCGGCATTAGTGATAGTAAGGTTATTCATTGATGCACCATGTACATTAGAATCAAAAATCATGGCGCTAGTAAAGTTAACCCTGTTGAGATTGGCATTTTTAAAATTAACATTTGTCGCAAAAGCTGACGTCAAATTAGCGCCTGCCAAATTTGCACCTGTGAGATCGGCGCCTTCAAGATTTGCTCCTTCCAGGTTCGCTCCTTGGAGATTTGCACCTCTTAAGTCAGCACCAATTAAATGAGCACCACTGAGGTTTGCTCCTGATAGATTGCACCGCACACATTCCCCAGTTGATAACAGCTTTTGTACTTGCTGCGGATTATTCGCACTGACTGCGCCAGTGAAGAACAGGGGAGCTACTAAGGTTAGAGCAGCTATAATTTTGGTTTTCATATTTCCCCCTTTTTAATTAACGAGCTTCCGTTCTTTTCCTCACAATTTCATTATCTCACTAAACTGGTTGAGAAAAATTATTAATTTCACTAACAGTTAGTGATTGCGCTCACATTTTCTGCGATCGCAGAAATACTACTACTTGATTTCGTCGAAGTATTTCCAACCATAGTATATGGTTAACTAATGGGTTCTGACAAATAACTATTGTCAGAGAATGTCTAAATAGTGTTTTCTCACTCTTGACAGAAGAAACAATAATCTATATCTCCTTCCATATCTTCCATAGGCCATAGAAATAGGGCTAGACAAAATTATCAGAGATATTTGTCTGAATAAAACCGAATTTTTGCTTAATTTAAGCAAAGATACTGCTACATCAAAAGATTAAATACCCTGAAAATCTTAAAAATTTAGTCTGAATTAGCTTGTGATTAAGTATTTTTACTGATTTTACTATAACTTGATTAAAGCTACAGAATAAACAAGAACATCAGAATTTTAATTAGTACTTGTGTACGCAGTTATAATTGCATCTATGTTAGAGTTTTTTATCGTTTAGGTAATGTTTGCTAAATTTAATATCAACCAAGCTATCAACTAACTAGGTGTAAATAAACCTAACTATTAAAGTAGTTAAATTTGGGTAAAAATTATTTAGTTTGATGGAATTATTTATTATCAAAGATTTAGCCTGTTAGCTTCCTTTTTTACTTTACGGATATTAAAGAATAAGTAAAGATAATGCAGCTTACTATTACGACTTATAACCAAAGTTTTTGTACTTTACAAAGCCAAGACTCTATCAAGCTTGCTGCCCACATAGAGCTTTAAAGTAGCAAAATTAACGCAAAATTGCAAATTTTTCAAGCTTTGACCCCTGCCATAAGTTGCCGTATAGTCTTAATCTGACTAGAGACCAACAAGGCTTAACCTATGGTTCGAGAACTTGAACGAAAACGCCAGAGTGCAAATTTTCCAGAAACTGCCCCAGCTGCCAATCCAGTGTTTTTTAGAACCTACAGCCGTCGTAGAGAGGCAGGGGTGAGAGAAACATGGGATGAGGTATGCGATCGCACTCTGGGAGGCTTAATCAGCCTGGGTAAATTGCTACCCCAAGAAGCTGATATCCTAGAACGAATGCAGCGCAACTTGAAAGCTTTACCCAGTGGACGCTGGTTATGGGTGGGCGGTACAGACTGGATCGCCCAACCACAAAATTTTTCTGGGGGATACAATTGTACCTCAACCAACCTCCAAGACTGGAGTGCATTTGGATTGATGATGGATTTAGCAATGATGGGCTGTGGTACTGGAGCAGTTCTAGAACCAAAATATATCAGCCAGTTGCCCCCAATCCGCAATCACTTGAATGTAACCCTACAGGGAGAAATTGGTATTACTCCGCGTCTAAAACGCCGGGAACTAACAGAAATAAAAATAGAAGATAATAGCGTTACCATCTACGTTGGAGACAGCCGTCAAGGTTGGGTGCAATCATATCAAAGCCTGCTGGAACTTTCTACTGATGAAAGATTTTCAGGAGAAGTTAAAGTAATCGTTGATATCAGTGACGTACGGCAAGCGGGAGAATCTCTTAAAGGCTTTGGAGGCGTTGCTAATCCTGTAAAATTGCCAGGACTGTATCAGCGCTGTGCATCTATCCTCAATAAAGCCGTTGGCAGACAATTAAATTCTGTAGAGTGCTGTTTGTTGATTGATGAAGCAGCTGTAACAATTGTTGCCGGCAATATTAGAAGAAGCGCGGGTATGCGCCAAGGTGCTAGCGAAGATAATTTGTTTGCCGACGCTAAGGCTAACCTTTGGCAGCAGGATGAAAATGGTAACTGGCGCATTGACCCAGAGCGTGATGCTCTGAGAATGGCAAACCACACTAGAGTTTTTCACCGCAAACCGACATTAGAAGAATGTATTGATGCTGTTCGCAAACAGTATTACAGTGGTGAAGGCGCGATTCAATGGGCTGGTGAAGCCATAGCCAGAGCTAACAGCGATTTGCTGGCTACTCCTGCCTTGAAAGTTGAATTTTTGAAAGCGTACCAACAAGGAACTGCAAAACAGTGGTTGCAAGAACGCTATCTCAATCTTGATGCTCGTGAGTTAGAACATCGTTTGGCTAGATTTGGTCTTAATCCGTGTGGTGAGATTATCGGCAGCAACTTCCACTGTAATTTATCAGAGGTTCACCTCAATCAAATTGACCCCTATAACTATAAAGAACAAGAAGAGGCGTTCACCGCAGGTGCGCTATCTGTAGCTGCACTTT
Source organism: Fischerella sp. (assembly GCF_013388695.1). Lineage (NCBI taxonomy): Bacteria > Bacillati > Cyanobacteriota > Cyanophyceae > Nostocales > Hapalosiphonaceae > Fischerella > Fischerella sp. The sequence goes on along the minus strand of NZ_JACAEU010000117.1, from coordinate 14,018 downwards.
TACATCATAAATTTCAGGAGCCTCGCTATCAATACAGCCGTGAATTAGATCCAATTGTTGGTGTTTCTTTTACTGGTTTATTTGATTTCTTTGTTCATGCTTTTGGAGTTGATTGGTTGCGGTGGTGGGCAGAAGGAAGACCCACAACTCCACAAGGATTGGCGTTTAAGCGCCAAGAAGAAAAATATCTGAGTATGTGGAAGGATATTGTGCATCGCGTTGTTTGGGATTACTGCGATCGCCATAATCTCAAACGTCCAAATCGCTGCACCACTGTTCAACCCAGTGGCACTAAATCTTTATTAACAAGTGCTTCTCCTGGATGGCACCCTCCCAAAGCACAAAGGTTCATTCGCAGAATCACCTTCCGCAAAAACGATCCAGTTGCTTTAGCTTGTATTGACTACGGTTACAACGTCATTCCTTCCCAATCTGACAAAGATGAACAGGGCAATTTGTTAAATGACCCCTTCGATCCGAGAGTGAGTGAATGGTTGGTAGAAATACCCGTTGCTGTACCTTGGGCTGATTTACCCGGTACTGATGAAATTGACATCAGTAAATTTAGTGCCCTATCCCAAATGGATTTCTACATGCAAGTGCAGAAATTTTATGTTACTCATAACACCTCTGCCACCATTGAACTACGGGAACAAGAAATAGAAGCCTTGGGAAACCGTATTTACGAAACTATTCGTGATGATGAAGGTTATATCAGTGCTGCTCTTCTGGCAAGATTTGATGACCATCAAACCTTCCCACGTTTGCCCTTTGAACCAATCACCAAACAAGAGTATGAAAAGTTAATGCAAGAAGTGGAAAAACGTCGCCAAAGCAGTAATTTCCATGCAGTTTTAAGCCGCTATGATTTCGGCGAATTAATGGAATCTGGCCCCGCAGGTTGCGATTCGGATAAGTGCATGATGCCAGAGGAAAATCTAATGTAATTTCTCGAAAGAAGAAGATAGAAGAAAAAAGGAAGAAGTAGTAATTAGTGAAGGTCTTGTACCTTAATGGGTAAATACGAAAGAAGACTTCTTCCTTCTTCTGTTTCCTTGATTCGGACAAGTAAGGGAGTACCACTAGGAATTATTGAACAGCAGGTGTGGGCAAGAGAAGTATTGCTCCACGGAAATTTTCAATGTAGGTTAAATGATGAATTTCAGCTCTCTCGTTATGATCGAGTCAGAGCCTAGTGAAGCCCGAAAAATTTTCTCAATGCTGATGCTGGAAAAGGTAAGCAATGGTTAAAGTTGTTGTCATCATCAACACGCTCATCTCGCTGATATTACTATACACAGCTTGGCGAGTATGGCGGCTGCGACTGCGACTGGTTAGGATTACCAACTGGTTGATTCTGACTGAGCGCTGTAGCCATGCAGTACTGTACACAACACCTGAAGCTATCTACATTGGTCAGCAGAACATTCATAACCTGCGGCAAACCAACCAAGCACTAGATATACAAATTCAACAATTACGGCAGATTCTCGGCCTATTAGTTGTTGGACAGCGATTCTGGCGTCGGTATTTTCGGAAGCCACGGTTAAAAGTTTAGAAATTGTTGTTGGTTGGTGGTTGGTGGTTGGTAGTTCCATAGACGCGCTTTACTCAGCTACTCTACCTTGAAGGGCTACGCCCTGGGAGTGCAGGGTAAAACAAACAACAAACACCAGAAAACTCAAAGTAACCTTCCTGCTTGAGATGTTGTCTGTAGAATTATGAGATGAGTTAAATTATTCGGGGCTTGCAAGGCGTGAAAACCCACATAAAATGGGTGTAAGGAGAGAAACAGCAAAATGTCTAACAACCGTTCTGGAATATTTATTAGCGGTTTGATGCTAGGAGCTACCATTGGTGCTTTGACCGGGTTGCTCATGGCTCCACGTACAGGGCGTGAAACGCGCAAACTATTAAAGAAATCTGCTGATGCCCTGCCAGAATTGGCAGAAGACTTATCATCCAGTGTCCAACTTCAAGCGGATCGTCTGTCTACAAATGCATTGCGAAACTGGGATGAAACTTTGGAGCGACTGCGGGAAGCGCTCGCAGCTGGTATTGATGCCAGTCAGCGAGAAAGCCAAGCTATAAAGCGACAAAAGGCAGAAGCTAACTCAGATTCGATGCCCCAGCACATAGATAACTAATCAACAACATAACTGTGAGTGAACCCCTGTTTTGGCTGGGACTGTCCATGCTCCTAGTCGCCACCAGTCTGACTGCTGTTTTGGTGGCGGCGATACCAGCTTTGCAAGAAGTAGCAAGGGCAGCTCGCAGTGCAGAAAAGTTATTTGACACCCTCTCACGAGAGTTACCGCCAACTCTAGATGCTATTCGCATGACAGGTTTGGAATTGACTGATTTAACAGATGATGTCAGCGAAGGCGTCAAAAGCGCTTCTGGGGTAGTTAAACAAGTCGATCAAAGCCTAAACAGCGCCAAACAGCAAGCCCAAAATATTCAAGTCGGTACGCGCAGCCTATTTGTTGGTGTGAAAGCAGCATGGAAAACTTTCACGCGCTCAAAATCTGTAAAAAGAACAGGTGATCGCTTATCGATAAATCAAAAAGGAACCTTACCGTTAAGAGAACGAGAAGCGCTCAGACAATATAATCGGGCGACCAAACCAGAACTATATCGCAATCAGGACGGCTATAGGGACGCTGCTAGCTGGGAAAGCAACGACGCTGAAGATTGGGAAGAGGAATAGAGATTAAAAAAGTTGAATATAGACCAATACGCTTAGGATAAGCCCACAGGACGGCTTTCCATAGGTAGTTTAGAACTGCACGATCAAAACCTGCTGAACTAAGCGCAAGTCTCGTATAGCTGCATCATGCATGGGAACTAGTCAATCACAGGAAAATCCCACAACCAAGGATAAAAATACCTCTTCCCTGTTAAGAATTCCCCGATCCCCAATCCCTATTTTCAAGATAGATGCCAAGCTCATTCCTTACTGTTCAACCATTGGGGAGCAAAAACTATCCTTTTCTCGGGTAGAATAAATTAGATTAAAGTTAAAAAGTGTAAAGAATTATCACTTTTCCCCTAATCTTTTAAAACAACTTGTTCACGACTACTGTGGAGATTTTTATAAAAAAGGCCATGCAGCATCGTTTTTGGCGACGAATTCTGGTAGCTTTCGCGGTATTCTTCTTGACTGGGTCAATTTGGGTGACACATTCTCCTTGGGCTTATGCTTACAATAATCCAGATTTGCTACCCGATACCCCAACCCCAGTTGTAGACTTAGCCAAATCGCTCACCTCTGTTCAAGAAGAGAACCTTGTTAAAGAACTAGAGCAATTTGAAGCTGAAACCGGCTGGAAACTGAGAGTTTTGACTCAATACGATCGCACTCCCGGTTTAGCAGTTAAAGATTTTTGGAAACTGGATGACAAAAGTGTTTTGCTAGTTGCCGATGCCAGTGGTGGTAATATTCTCAACTTCAATGTCGGCGATGCCGTTTACCAGCTCCTACCTCGCACTTTTTGGGTAGAATTGCAAACTCGCTTTGGCAATTTGTACTTCGTACGAGACGAAGGCGAAGATGAAGCTATCTTGCAAGCTCTAGAATCGGTTAAAACATGTCTGCGTCAAGGCGGTTGCCGTGTCGTTCCCGGACTGCCAAAGGAACAGTGGATTCTGACACTGATTACCTCGGTAATTGGTGGGATTATTTGTGGTTTTGCAGCTCAACCCCGGCGTGAAGGACAAATTGTGGCTTGGCAGTGGGCTTTAATTTTTTCTCCTTTGTGGGGAATTTTATTTATTGCCTTCGGTATTGGGCCGGTAGTGTCACGCACTTCTGACTGGCTACCCTTAGTTCGCAATATCACTGGTTTTCTTATTGGGGTTTTGGTTGCTTATCTGTCCCCTGCATTCACTCGCTCTCCAGCATCGAAAATCTAAATTAGTCAATAGTCATTAGACATTAGTCATTGGTTTGTAATTGTTACAAATGACAAAGGATAAAGGACTAATGACAAAGGACTCTCTTAAGCTGAAAGCTGTTAGCTGACTGCTGAAATGTAATGGAATGGCACGTAACTGATGCTGAGAGTTTGGCAATAATTGATAGTGAAATTGGCGATCATGTCTTTTCACCTGCCGAGTATGAAATTGTTCGGCGGGTGATTTATGCCACAGCTGATTTTGAGTATAAGTCTTTGATTCGCTTTTCTGAGCGTGCTTTACAAGCGGGTGCAGCTGCACTAGCGGCACGTACAACTATTGTTGTAGATGTGCCAATGGTACAAGTAAGTATTACCTGCGACATTCAAACCACGTTTGCTAATCCGGTGTATTGCAGTATGGACACACCAACTCGCCCTCAAAAAGAAAAAACTCGTGCAGCTTGGGGAATCGAAACCCTAGCCAAACGTTATCCAGAGGGCTTATTTATAGTTGGTCAAGCGCAAACTGCTTTAACAACACTAACTGATTTGATTGAAGCTGAAGAAATTAGACCCGCTTTAGTAATTGCTACACCACCAGGCTTTATCAATATAGATGCTGCTAAAGAACGCTTGCGAGACTCTCTAGTACCAAACATTACAATTGATAGTCGTAAAGGTGGGGCATTAGTAGCAGCCGCAATTGTGGATGGCTTGGTAGATTTAGCTTGGCAATCCTATGGGCAAGCAAGATGAGAGAGGAGTGGGGGAGTGGGGGATGGGAAGATGGGGAGTAGTCAATTAAAAATTCAAAATTCAAAATTCAAAATTCAAAATTTTTAATTTTACATTTTTAATTCCCCGAAGGGGAGATGGGGAGAGTGGAAGAATAACAACCAACTACTAACCACTAACCACTAACCACTAACCACTAACCACTAACCACTAACTACTAACTACTAACTCTTTACTTTTTAACGCGTCTCCCACTCTCCCCCTCTTCCCCTCTCCCTTTCTTCCTCTAGACGGCGCCTGCGGGGTCTTTGTGAGGGGCGATCGCTGACTCTATTTTCTCTGTACTCCTGTTCCTCTTCCTCTAGACGACGGCTGCGGGGTCTTTGTGAGGGGCGATCGCGTATACGGCGGCTGACCTCGGGGAAAAAATCCCGACGCAAATAAGGATAATCACTCACCCATAAATCGCGACTGGGAATATAGATATCGCTGATTTCCTCAATTCTGCTTAAATCTGGGCGATTTGACATCACCACCATTTCTGCTTTTTGACCGCGAGCAATAACTTTATGCTCAACCCGCAGTGGTGCTGTCAGTTGGGCTGTAAATCCAGTTTCATCACCTACTTCTAAGTTGATTCGTTTTTCCCGGTTTTCTACTATCACCAAATCGCCTTTGCTATCAACAGTTTCCTGTTTGCCAACCAACTCTTCTGTTATCCACCAATCCAAAATTCGACCACGGAAAAAACCGCTGTATTTGTAACGACGGCATTTGGCATTTCGCATACTAGCCCAAAATACTGGTCCCCAAAGCCAGTAGAAAGCGCCGATTAGTCCTAGGACAAATACGATCGGCCCAAAACCAGGCATTACAAAAACTTTTAACAGCACATAAACAGCTGCAATGACTACAGAAATTAACAGCCGTTGTAAAAAATCGGGAAATTTTCCCCAGTAGTACTTGTACTGTTGACTTGTGGCAACTAAAGGGATAAGTTGACTAAATTTTTCGCGAGTCAGTGGGACAAGCATTCGGATTTTGGATTTTGGATTAAAAGTTTAGATCAAGTTCGTTAAATCACTGATATTTATCGTTTTTTTGGTAATGGGTAATGGTGAAAGTGGAAAAACCGCCTATTACCAATTACCTATTACCTATTACCGGCGTGACGAATAATATAAATGTTTAAGCGAACCTGATATTAGAGTATCTTTTCTAATCCATATACTAACGCCTTTAGCTGGAGGACTTTGCGAATTGCTAGTAGTACTCCCGGCATATAGGCAGCGCGATCGCTTGTATCATGCCGTAAGGTATAAATTTGACCAAGTGCGCCAAAAATCACTTCTTGATGGGCAATTAGTCCCGGTAAACGCACGCTATGAATCCTAATACCTTCATCTGCAAGGCTACCCCTTGCTCCTGGTAATTTTTCTGTTTCTTTGACAATTGCCTGGTTAAATGTCTTACCCATTTCTGCTAGCATTTGAGCAGTTTGAATGGCAGTACCACTGGGAGCATCAGCTTTTTGATTGTGATGCAGTTCAATAATTTCCACGTGGTCAAAATATTGAGATGCTGCGATCGCCGCTTGTTGCAGCAGCACCATACCAATGCAGAAATTGGGAACTAGCAAGCAACCCGTACTAGCTTTATCAGCAAATTCTGCCAAATCTTGAATTTGTTCGGGACTTAAGCCTGTAGTACCAACAACCGGACGGATACCGTAGGCGATCGCACTGCGAATATTGTCATATACAGAATCAGGATGAGTAAAATCTACCATCACTCCTGGTTGCATATGCCTTTCACCAGCCACGTACCCCAACATCGGTTCCAATTGATTGGTAATTGGTACTTCCAAAGGTTCACTTAAACCAGCTAATTCCCCCGCATCTTTGCTTTGATGTTCTGGACTCGTATCGATAGCACCCATAAGGCTCATATCTGGTGCTTGTGCCACAGCTTTTACGACTTCGCGCCCCATTTTACCAGCAGCGCCGTTAACAATAACCGGGATAAGAGTTTGATTCGCCATAGATCAAGAAATGCTTTTATACCCAACAAGCGAATTGTAGGAGAATTTGGCAAGCTAGTAGTTTGCCCTTTGCTAATTTCCGGATGAGGGAACTCAACTATTGTTAAGTTAGTCGATAGCTAAAACTTGGTTTGATTATGAACGAGTCTTTCACTACGATTGGTTGAACTATGATTTAGAGTTGAGCTGATTGCCAAGCAGTAATAACAACAGAAGTAGACTTTAGACCAAGGGCAAGAATGACAAATTTAAAGTCACGTCTGCTTTTTTCAGTAATCCTTGGGTTATATCATCATACAACTTTGTCTAAAATTTACAGAATATTAACCAATTGAGTGAAAAAATTATCTTAATTGCCCTACCTTCGTTAGTTACAAACGTAGTCGAGCAGATGAACAAAAAATTTACCCTCTCCTTGCTTTCCAGCCCCGCACTGTTTGCGTCGATGCTGTCTATGGTAATGATGACCCAACCAGCACACGCAAATCAAACACAAAACCCTACCCAAACCCACTGCACACAAAATCTCCACTCAGCAACCCCTCGTATGGCATGTGTACGGGTGAGTAAGGCAAACGCAGTAACACCTAAACAACAGGCAAATGTACCACAAGACTACAATCCTAGTGACATTACTGAAATGGACTTCTCTGAAGAAGAGAGCGATACAGCAATAGCATTGTTTGGCTGTGACTGTCCATCCTGCCTCAATGCTCTACGCCAGATGCGCGGTCAGGCTCCTATGCCAGTATAGTAGCCTGATACCAGAATGTTTGGAATCATGGTTTTTGATAAAAATATTGATAAATAAAAAAGGTAAAGTTAACAGAAGTTGTTAATTTTATCTTTTTCTAGTTTTAAACTGAACTTCCCCAATTGACAAAAGGCGTATGCTGTGAATAGTAAGGCTTTTGAAGATTTCCGTTCTCGGTTTACTGGGTACAAATTAGGGAAACACCAAGTAAATCCAAAGCCTTTTGTTGCACTCTCGTGGGTTCAGTAATCTTATCAAAGAAGTTAGAAGAATAACTTTAAGGAAATTTCAGATTTGAATTTGTGCGAGTCAACCACAAGCCTTGTTTCTGTAAATTCGCATTGCCACAAGAAAAGCCAGAGAGTAAATTCTCTGACTGTTGACCGGAGACAAAAGAACCATCAACCTATTAGTTCAGTGAACTACCCACACTGACTTGGAGTACCAAGTACAGTGTTGGCTTCCAATTTCACAGAAGATTGCCGCATCTTGGATTTGCGTCCGCGAGTTGGTCTTACATCCTCTCCATTGGCGTTAGCCTCCCCCGTCCCAGGGGAGGACAGCATTCTGATACCTTCTGCTCTAATATTCATCGCTGCATTACCATCCCTATCGTGATGAGTGCCGCAACTCGGGCAAGTCCAAGTTCTCACATCTAGCGGCAACTCAGATATTTGGTAATGACAATTAGAGCAAAGTTTGGAACTGGGGAACCATCTATTTATTTCGACCAATTTCCCACCACTACGTTCTAATTTGTAGCTCAGAAAATTTACAAAGGTTCCCCATCCTGTATCAGAGATTGCTTTTGCTAGTTTGTGGTTACGAACCATGCCCTTGACGTTTAGGTTTTCGACTACTACGACTTGGTTGTTATCAACTATCTTTCTGGATAGCTTGTGCAAGTAGTCTTGACGGACATTGCTAATCTGTTCGTATACCCTAGCGACAATCTTATTAGCCTTTTGACGACGATTACTGCCTTTGTTTTTACGTGCGGCAATGCGTTGTTTTACGGCTAGTTTTTTTTCATATTTGGATAGATGTTTTGGGTTGGGATATTTGGAAGTTTTTTCACCATCGTAGGTAATAGCAAAATCCTTGATTCCCAAGTCAATCCCAATTATTTTACCCTCGCCACTAGAGGCAGGATAATCACCTTATTATTCCGGAAATATTTGCGCCTTATATCCCGCCACTGATTCGGAGTACCAAATTCAGTGGGGGACGAGGGCGCGAATTAGTTAAAGTAATTTTGCTGATTTCAAGAAACCCGATTTATAAAATAAATCGGGCTTTTGAGGAATGATTAAACCTCCCAAAGTAGGTGTAAGAGAAGACTAGTACCACTTTTGGTAAAAACCTAGAATCTTCCCAGGTTATGCAGACCTAGGATCACACCTGCTCCTAAGATATGACCAAAGGCGGCACAAGCCAGTAACGCTGGTACACCAAAATTACCCAAAACCGGATTTGGGGGCAAGGCGGGTTCTGCGTTGGGATACTTAATGGTATATCTACCGAAGAGAATGGCAAGGATATTGCAGAGAATCATGGTAACTCCTACTGCTGGGCTCCATTGCAGAGGTGTGGTTGCAGCGGCTAGTAAAGTAGATGTCAGCAACTGATTTTCTCCTTATAATTGTTAATGCAGTGAAAATCTCATGTGAATTTCTTACCAAAAAAAATCAATCCAAAGTTGGATTTTGCATTAATAGTTAACATTTTTTCTTATTACTTAATATAGCCGGATCTTTGTTTGTTTTTTACATCACAATAATTACTAATAACTTTCACTAAAAGTTTTACAAGTTTGTGAGGGAGCTACTAATACTTGATTCATGCATCAATAAAATTCATGCAAACAATAAATAATGAGATTTGAGAAGATGTCGGAAAAGTTTATGAAAGGTATAATTTGTTATTCTGCACAATCACCTCAAAATCATCTAAACTCAAGGTGATAGGGTTGATAAATAAATTGAGTTATGTCCTTTACAATAGATTCATTGCCACCAAACCTTGCCAAAATTGTCCAGCGCTTTAAACGTGCTACAGATCCGAAGCGACGCTATGAACAGCTAATTTGGTATGGTCAGCGGCTTCCAGAGTTTCCAGAAGCTGATAAAATACCAGGAAATAAAGTTCCTGGGTGTGTTTCCCAGGTTTACATCACAGCTGGCTTGGAAGACAGTAAAGTTATATTTCAAGGTGATTCTGATTCTCAGTTAACCAAAGGATTAGTGGGGCTTTTGATTGAAGGTCTGAACGGACTAGCACCGAATGAAATTGTCCAACTTACTCCAGATTTTATTCAAGAAACTGGTTTAAATGTTAGCCTGACGCCTTCCCGCGCTAACGGCTTTTACAATATTTTCAAGACCATGCAAAAAAAGGCTTTGGAATGCCAAGCAGACATATCTCACTAAATCTGTGAGCAGTTCTAAAATATGTAAGTGGTTAGTGGTTAGTGGTTAGTAGTTAGTGGCAAACAACCAACAACCAACAATCAACAATTAACAAATATAAAATCTTTTCTGATGTCAACTGATTTATTATCAAACTCTACTACTTTCGGTATTGGTGGGGTAGCTAAAGAATATCGGTGGAACTGGGAAAACCAGCAATTGCGTACTGTTTATGAAAGTCTCGGCAATGGTTCGCCGCTATTGCTACTCCCTGCTTTTAGCACTGTTTCCACGCGAGAGGAAATGAGTGGACTAGCCAAGCTACTCGCTCCCTACTTTCAAGTTGTAGCTGTAGATTGGCCTGGATTTGGCGAATCTTCGCGTTTATCTGTAAATTACAAGCCGGCTTTATATCAACATTTTTTAGAAAATTTTGTTACCTCTGTATTTGATACTCCAATTGCAGTGGTTGCTGCTGGTCACAGTGCAGCTTATGTTCTGCAATTAGCGCAGAAAAATCCATCTGTATTTTCACGTATAGCGTTAGTAGCCCCAACTTGGCGCGGTCCTCTACCGACAATGGGTGTAGACCGACAAGTAGCGGGGATGGTAAGGGAGATAGTGCGATCGCCTATTCTTGGTCAAATCCTCTACAAGCTCAACACTGTACCATCTTTTTTAAGTTTCATGTACCGTCGCCACGTCTACGTAGATGCTGCGAAGTTAACGCCTAGCTTCATTGAACATAAATGGTACAATACCCAACAATCAGGAGCTAGATTTGCTCCCGCTGCCTTCGTCACTGGTAATCTTGACGCCGTACACAATCAAGCTGAGTTTCTGGCACTAGTTCAGGATTTGTCTGTGCCACTGATGGTAGTAATAGGAGAATCTTCCCCTGGCAAATCCCGCGCTGATATGGATGCTTTGGCAGCTTTAAGCGGAGTGGAAAAAGCTGTTCTACCCGGTTCGTTGGGAATGCATGAAGAATACCCAGAGGCTGTAGCAGAGGCAATTGCACCCTTTTTAGGAATTGCTCCTGTCACTAAATGATCGTGCAGCTACAATCAATTTTTATGCACTCCCTTCTTAGGAATGGGGGGAAGTTCTCCAACGCGCTGCCTCCCCTACTTGCAGATATGTGCATGAGTGCTTAAATTGAAAGTGATTATCATTTGAAATGCAAGAGGCATTTGGGATATGGTCAGTGCTGCGACGACAGACGTAGTTCCAGTAACAGTGCTCACAGGCTATCTGGGAGCGGGAAAAACAACTCTACTCAATCGCATCCTCACCCACGAACACGGCAAGAAAGTTGCCGTGATTGTAAATGAATTTGGGGAAGTGGGTATCGATAATCAACTAGTTATCGATACGGATGAAGAAATCTTTGAGATGAACAACGGCTGTATCTGCTGTACGGTGCGCGGCGATTTGATTCGCATCATCGGCAATTTGATGAAGCGCTGTAATAAATTTGACCATTTAGTAATTGAAACTACTGGGCTAGCTGACCCCGCACCCGTGATTCAGACATTCTTTGTCGATGAAGATATGCGGGAGCAGTTAGAGCTAGATGCGGTGGTAACAGTGGTAGATACCAAGCACATCTGGCAGCATTGGGAAGCGGACGAAGCACAAGAGCAAATTGCTTTCGCTGATGTGATTTTATTGAATAAAACTGATTTGGTGACACCAGATGTGTTGGATGAGTTAGAAAAGCGGATTCGCGGCATGAATGCGATGGCAAAAATTCACCGTACCCGCAACGCTGAAGTAGGAATGGATGCGCTTTTGGGCGTGAAAGCGTTTGATTTGGATCGCGCTTTGGAAATTGACCCAGATTTTCTAGGGGAAGATGCCCACGAACACGATGAAACCGTGTATTCTGTGGCTTTGGTTGCAGAAGGTGCATTGGATGGGGATAAATTAAACAGATGGCTGGGAGAATTGTTACGAACCCAGGGGCCAGATATCTTCCGCATGAAGGGCATTTTAAATATCGCGGGAGAAGACGATCGCTTTGTCTTCCAAGGGGTGCATATGATCTTTGAAGGCAAACCCGATCGCCCTTGGAAAAGTAGCGAAACTCGGAAAAACGAATTGGTATTCATCGGTCGCAACCTCGATGAAGCCAAACTCAAACAAGATTTTCTCGCCTGTATAGCGTAAATCAAGATGGGGAGATTGGGAGATGGGAATTGGGAATTGGGAATTGGGAATTGGGAATTTAAGTACTGATTTTTCCTATGCCCCATGCCCCATGCCCATTGCCCCATGCCCCTTTCCCCTTTCCCCTTTTCCCCTTCCCCTATCTCACAACCATGAATCCTTCAACTCTCAATTCCAAAGAATTTGAACAGCACTTTTGCGGGACGCTTTCAGACTATGTGACAGCGATCGCCTGGTTGCCACAAAATACAATCCTAGTTGCAGCTTCTGCGGCTGGGGAAGTAACGCTGTGGGAAAATGACGAGTTAACAACTTTACAGACTGGCAACGATGCGTCTGTTGACTGCGTTGCTTTTTCCCACGATGGGCAATTTTTAGCTGTTGGCGGACAAGATGGACGGGTGAAAATTTGGCAAAACAGAGAATTAATTGCTACTTTGGAAAATGCCCCCGCTTGGATTGACAAACTGGCTTGGAATCCTATTAGCAACCAGCTTGCTTTTAGTTTGGGACGTTACGTACAAGTGTGGGATGCTGATACTCGTGAGATTATCGTTACCTTGAATTTCGAGTCTTCTTCGCCATTGGGTATTGATTGGCGTAGAGACGGGCAATATCTTGCCATTTGCGGTCATCAGGGAGTTAAGGTATGGAATTGTCAAGACTGGAATGAGAAACCACACATTCTCAATATACCTTCTGTAAGTATTGCTACAGGATGGTCTGCTGATGGTAAGTACCTTGCTTCTGGCAACATGGATCGCACCATAACTGTGGTCGAAACCCAACTATTAACTTCTAGCGATGATCCCCAACCTTGGGTAATGCGGGGTTTTCCTGGTAAGATTCGCCAACTCACATGGTCAGACATCATTAATCAAAACGGTTCGCCTCTACTAGCCTGTTCTAGTGTTGATGGTATTGTCGTCTGGGAGAAATCGCCTGATGAATCTGTGGGATGGGAAGCAACAGTATTAACTAATCATGTGGATGTAATTAATGCGATCGCTTTTGCACCCAACAGCTTTTTACTTGCTTCTGCTGGTACTGATGGTTGGATTTGTCTGTGGAAACAAGCTAAGCAAGTAGCGCAAATTCTCACAGGTGCGTCAGAAGGTTTTTCCTGCTTAGCTTGGCATCCCCAAGGTAAACTCCTTGCCGCAGGTAGTAAAGATGGCGAATTACTCATTTGGTCAAAGGCAACACGAGGTCACAATAATTAAAAATTAAAAATGACAAATTAAAAATTAAAAATTTACAAACCTCATAAATAAATAATGAGGAACAATTATTACTAATGACTAATCAGTAATAATTAGGTATGCTGTAGTAACATAGGGTCTTTGTGTAAATTATGAACATTATCAAACTGATTTTACTTGCTTGTCCTGTAGTTCTTGCTTCTATGCTGGTGTTTGCAAATCCAGCAGTTGCATCCACTGCCCATTCTGCACCTGTGACAACACAGATTACCTTGGTATCTGCACAACCAATTCATCAATCGATTACACCCAACTTATCTGGTGATTCCAAATCAATCATGGATCAGCTTGGTTGCAATTGTGCCAGTTGTGTGAAGTCCAGACTCCAGATGGAAGGCAAGCTATCACTTTCGAGCTTGTTATAAATTTTACTAGTTATTAAATATCAGTTTAAATTGATACTCCCCTAGTTTAAGACGAAGTCGTAGCTAGGGGATTTTTGTACTTAATATTCACCTTACATCCTATAAGTTATAAGTTATGACTGCTCACTGGTTTATGCGTTGATGTTATCAAAAATGGCATGAAGCACAAACTATCGAGCAATTCATCTTACGGGAAAGCCTGACAGCATATGGGAATGGTTAGAAAACCGCTACAAGTGTAGTAAGAGAAATAGGTGCTCAGCAATTTGGGCGTTGCTGAATTTGGTCATGAATTATGTGTGCATACATTTTTGTAGTTCGATGCCAAATCATTGTAGAGACGTAGCAATGCTACGTCTCTACATACCCGTGAATTGTAAAT